>JAQSVY010000342.1 GCA_029266935.1 Burkholderiales bacterium | reverse complement strand
GCGCGGGCCGAAGAGATCGATCGCGCGCAAGGCGTCGGCAACGTACATCGGCGCGCCGCCGTAGATGATGGTCTTCAGCTTTTTCGGCGGGCGCGCGGCGCGGCTGCTCAGCAGGCGCACCACCATGGTCGGCGCGGCGAACAAGGAACCGTTCGGCCAGTGGTCGAGAAGATCGAAGATCTCTTCGGGGTCGAAGCCGCCGCTCTCCGGGATCACGTTCGCCGCGCCGGCGGCGAAGTGCGGCAGGGCGTAGCAGCCCGAGCCGTGCGAGAGCGGCGCGGGGTGCAGGATGGTGTCGCCGGGGCGGAGCGCGTCGATGTCGGCGAAGTACGCGTGCGTCTGGAACATCAGGTTGCGGTGCGTGAGCACCGCCCCTTTGGGTACGCCGGTGGTGCCGCTCGTGTAGAAGAGCCACGCGGGATCGTCCGGGTCGACGTCCGCCGGCGCTGCAGGGTCCAGCATCAGGCGATCGATTTCCTTGGCGGCAAGCCCTCCCGGAATGGAGGAAGAAGTCTCCGGCGTCACGAAGCACGCCTTGGCGCCGGAGTTCTCCAGGATGTAGGCGAACTCCTTCGCGTGCAGCTTGGCGTTAATCGGCACCGCAGTGAGGCCGGCATGCCAGCAGGCGAAGAGGATCTGGTGGTACTCGGGGCAGTTCTTCATCGCGAGCGCCACGCGATCGCCGCTCTTCAACGAGAGTTTTTGCTTCAGGCCAGAGGCAAGGCGGGCAACGCGGTCGGCGAGCTCCCCGTACGTGAGGATGGTCCGCGCCCCCAGCGCGATCGCCGGCTGGTTAGGCAGCCAGCGGGCGCTGCGCAGAAGCAGATGCGCGAGGTTCATCGAGGTCGAAGAAGCGCTTGGCGTTGCGGGTCGTTTCGGCGGCGATCTCTTCCTCGGGGCGGCCGAGCGCGCGCGCCACCGCGCGCAGGATGTGCGGCAGGAACGCCGGCTCGTTGCGTCGCGCCTTGGGCTGCGGCTTCAGGTCCCGCGGCACGAGGTAGGGCGAGTCGGTCTCGAGCAGCAGCCGCTCGCGCGGGATGTCGCGCACCAGCTTAAGCAGGTGCGTGCCGCGCCGCTCGTCGCAGATCCAGCCGGTGATGCCGATGTAGAGGCCGAGCTCGAGGTAGGCGTGCAGCTCGTCCTTCTCGCCGGTGAAGCAATGCGCGACCGCTTTTTCCGGCCGGAAAGTACGAAGGATTTCCGAGAACCTCGGATGCGCATCCCGCGAGTGCAGGAAGAGCGGCTTGCCGAGTGCCATGCCGAGCTCGAGCTGCGCCACGAACCATTTTTCCTGGTCCGGGTGCGGCGAGTAGTTGCGGTTGAAGTCCAGGCCGCATTCGCCGATGGCGACCACGCGGGCATGCCTTGCGGCCTCTTTCAGTCTGTCGATGGTGTGCGCATCGCACTCCCGTGCGTGGTGCGGATGCACGCCGGCAGTGGCGTACAGCCCGTGCTCGTCCGCGAGCATCGAGGCATGGAGGCTGTCGCCGACCGTGGTGCCGGTAATGATGATGCTTTCCACGCCGGCCTGGCGCGCCCGCGCCACCACTTCCGCGACGTCGTCGCGGAACGAGGCATGCGTGAGGTTGGCGCCGATGTCGATCACAGCTTCTTCAGCCGGTAGAGCAGCTCGAGCGCCTCGCGCGGCGAGAGCTCGTCGGGATTGTGCTTCGCCAGCTCCTCGCGCAGGGGATCGACGGCCGGCTCGATCTCCTTCTGCTGGCCCTTCATGAACAAGTCGGACTGATTGCCGCGAGCGACCGCCGCATCCTCGAGGAGCTGCAGGTACTTCTTCGCCTGGCGCACGACCATCTTGGGCACCCCGGCGAGCGCGGCGACCTGCAGGCCGTAGCTCTGGCTCGCCGGGCCTTCTTCCACCGCGTGCAGGAACACCACCGTGTCCTTGTGCTCGACCGCGTCGAGGTGGACGTTCGCCACCTCCTTGTACTCGAGGGCGAGGCGGGTCATCTCGAAGTAATGCGTGGCGAAGAGGCTGAGGGATCGATTGGTCTGCACCAGATGCCTGGCGATGGCCCAGGCGAGGGCAAGTCCGTCGAACGTCGAGGTGCCGCGCCCGACCTCGTCCATCAGCACCAGGCTCTTCTCGGTGGCGTTGTGCAGGATCGCCGCGCTCTCGGTCATCTCCACCATGAAGGTCGAGCGCCCGCCGGCGAGGTCATCGGCGGCGCCGATGCGCGTGAAGATCTGGTCGACCGGTCCGATGCGCGCGGCCCGCGCCGGCACGAAGGCGCCAACGTGCGCCATCAGCACGATCAGCGCGACCTGCCGCATGTAGGTCGACTTGCCGCCCATGTTGGGGCCCTTGCCGCCCATGTTGGGGCCGGTGATGAGCAGCAGCCGGCGCGTCGGCGAGAGCCGGCAGTCGTTGGCGATGAAGCCCTCGATCTGCGTCTCGACCACGGGATGGCGGCCGCCTTCTATCTCGACCACGTTGTCCTCGACAAAGACGGGCCGGGAATAATTGCCAAGGGAAGCTTTCCGTGAAAATGCACAAAGCACATCGAGCTGTCCGAGCGCGCGGGCGATGCGCTGCAGCTCGGGCAGGTGCTTCTGCAGCGTCTCGAGCAACGCGTTATAGAGCGATTTCTCGAGGGCGAGGCAGCGGTCGCGCGCCGAGAGCGCCTTGTCCTCGAAGGCTTTCAGCTCCGGGGTGATGTAGCGCTCGGCGGTTTTCAGCGTCTGGCGACGCCGGTAGTCCGCTGGCAGCGAACCGCCCATCCTCTCGAGCTGCGCGTTCGTGACCTCGACGTAGTACCCGTGCACCTGGTTGTACGCGACGCGCAGGTTGGGGATTCCTGTCCGTTCCCGTTCCTGTTTTTCGAGGTCGATAAGAAATCCGCCCGCGTTGGATTGCAGCGCACGGAGCTCGTCGAGGTCGGGGCTGTGGCCGTCGGCGATGACGCCGCCGTCGATGACGCGCGCCGCCGGCTCGGCGGCCAGCGACTTCTGCAGCCGCTCGAGGCATTCCGCGGGCACAGCGAGATCCTGGCGCAGGCCCGCGAGCAGCGTCGTGGAGGCGGGCACGAGCTCGCAGAGCCCCGCCAGCAGGCCGAGGCTCTCGCGCAGGCCGGCGAGCTCGCGCGGCCGTGCGCCCTTCAGCGCCACCCGCGCCGTGATGCGCTCGACGTCGGAAAAGCCCCGCAAGGCCTTTCCGATGGATTGATGCTTTTCTTGAAGAACACCCACTGCTTCGTGCCTGTGCTGCAGCATCTTCCTGTCCCGCAGTGGGTGGTGCAGCCAGTGGCGCAGCAGGCGGCTGCCCATGCCGGTCGCGCACTCGTCGAGAAGCGAGAAAAGCGTCGGCGCGGGCTCGCCTCGCAGCGTTTCGGTGAGCTCGAGGTTGCGGCGTGTCGCCGCGTCCAGGCGCAGGTATTCGCCCGCGCGCTCGGCGGTGATCGCGGTGACGTGCGCTAGCGCCTGACCCTGCGTCCTGCCGGCGTACTCGAGCAGCGCCCCGCATGCGCCGATCGCGAGCGTCAGGTCCTCGCAGCCGAAGCCGGCGAGCGACGCGGCGCCGAGCTGCTTCAGCAGCTTTTTCCGGCCGCTGTCGACGTCGAACTGCCAGGCCGGAAGGCGAGTGACGAAGCGGCCGTCCAAATGGACGTTGTCCGCGATCAGCACTTCCGCCGGAGCGATGCGGGTGAGCTCGTTGGCGAGGGCCTGGGGC
The DNA here is from genome assembly GCA_029266935.1 of Burkholderiales bacterium. GTDB lineage: Bacteria > Pseudomonadota > Gammaproteobacteria > Burkholderiales > SG8-39 > SCGC-AG-212-J23. The sequence goes on along the minus strand of JAQSVY010000342.1, from coordinate 1,839 downwards.
GCGATTTCCGCCACGCGCAGCGAGCCACTGGCCAGAGAGAGCCAGGCAAGGCCAACGCTGTTCTTATCGCGGCTCATCGATAAGAGTATGTTTTCTGACTTTTCATCCCGCGAGGTGAGGGTGATGTCGAGCAGGCGCGAGGCGCGCTCGGCGTCGTCGTAGAAGAGCTCGTAGAAGTCGCCCATCCGGTAGAAGAGCAGGATGTCCGGATGCTCGCCCTTGATGCGCAGGTACTGCTGCATCATGGGCGTATGGCCGTGGAGCGGTGCGTTCACTAGTCCTTCCACTCGCGGTACGGCTGCGTCGGCTTGGGTGGCTTGCGCTTGCGGCGCAGCCACGCGAACCACCAGAGGCCGGCGATGCCGACCACCATCGCGGCGCTGAAGGCAAGCCAGATCACCGGGAAATTATCCCCGACAACCGCCGCTCAGAAGCTGGTGCGGGTCTTGAACACGAACTGCACCGAGTCGATGCCCGGGCCGGTCTGCACCGGGAAGGCGAGGTCGGCGTGGATGACGTTGCCGAACGCCGAGCGGGTGCTCAGGATGCGCAGGCCGATGCCGATGTCGGAGAGCCAGCCCGGGTTCGCATCGCCCTGGCCGAACTTGCCGCCCCAGGCCCGCCCGACGTCGTAGAAGATCGCGCCGCCGACGCGGAAGAGCCGGAACGGATACCAGTCGGTGTAGACGCGCTGCTCGAGGGTGAGCAGCACGCGCTGGTCGCCGGTTTGGTAGCGCAGCGGGTAGCCGCGCAGGCCGTTGTCGCCGCCGAGCTGCAGCACGTCGGAGATGTCCGGGCTTTTAGAGACCGCACCCGAAAGCGAGGCGAAGAAGAGCGCATCGCGCGCCTGCCGCCGGTAGTAGCGCGCCCCGGCGCTCAGCTGCTGGCGGTGCGCGAGCTCGTCGCGCCGCCCGGTCACGGAAGCCGAGGCGAGCAGGATGTGGTCGCGCGCCCGGTGCGTGCCGTCGCTCACACTGAAGGAGTACAGCCACGCGTCGCGCGTGGAGCCGAGGCCCTCCATCGCGCGGCCGACCTGCAGGCTGGTCTGCAGGCCGAGGGAGAAGAATTCCGGGCGCTCGATCAGGTCGAAGTTCTGCAGCTTGCGCACGTCGTCCTGGATGAGCTCGTAGCGCAGGAAGGGGCCGGTCAGGGTCGCGTCCTCCGGTAGCGCCTCGGGGGCGGTGCGCGTCGGGTCGAGCTCGTAGTCTTTGACTAGGTGGCTGAAGCCCGCCGAGAAGCGGTTCGTCCAGCCGTTCACCAGCCCGGTCGACCAGCCGCCGAACGCCTCGAGGCTGTCGGCCGTCTGCTGGTACTCGCCGACCACCGAGCCGGCCCGGTATACCGACGCGATGCCCTTGTTGTGCCCGACGGAGAACCCGGCCGCCGCGCGCACGTCGAGCGCGTAGAACGGCTGGCTCAACGAGAAGCTGTGGACCTCGCCCGTCTCGAGGTCAGAATACGAGTAGTCGACCCCGGTCCACGCGGCGACGGCGTGCTTGTCCGAGATGTGAAACTGCGTGCCGCTGCGGTCGACCTCGCGCACGCGGGTCACGCTGAGGCTGATGCCCGTCCCGAGGAGGTTTTCCTCCTCGATGCCGAGGCTGCCGCTCGTCACGCCGCCTTCGCGACCGATGCTGATGTCAGGCTTGAGCGACCAGGTATCGCGCGTGACGACCTCCAGGTCGACGACACCGTTCTCGTAGGCGACCGGCCGGATCTCGGCGCTGTAGAGGTAGCGGTTGGCGAGCAGCAGGCGCTCGGTCTCGCCAATGCGGCGCACCGAGAGCCAGTCGCCCCGCTTGAAGAGCAGCGCGCGCCGGATCGGCATCTCCCGCGTGG
>JAQSVY010000341.1 GCA_029266935.1 Burkholderiales bacterium | reverse complement strand
GAAGGTGATCAACAAGGCCGATGTCGTGCTCGCCCTCGGCTCGCGCCTCGGGCCGTTCGGCACCCTGCCGCAGTACGGCTTCGACTACTGGCCGAAGAACGCGAAGCTCGTGCAGATCGACGCCGACGCGAAGGTGCTGGGGCTGGTGAAGAAGACCTCCGTCGCCGTGTGCGGCGATGCGCGCGAGGCTGCCGAAGCACTGGTTGCCAGATTGAAAGGCAAATCTCTCGCCGGAAATCGTCAGGAGATTTCCCGCATTGTTGAAAACGAGAAGAAGGCGTGGCGCGAAGAGCTCGCCTCCTGGGACCACGAGAAGGACTCGTGGAGCCTCGAGGTGGCGAAGGGCTCGAAGTACATGCACCCGCGCCAAATGCTGCGCGAGCTGGAGAAGGCGATGCCGGCCGACGCGATGGTCTCGACCGACATCGGCAACATCTGCCAGATCGCGAACAGCTACCTCAAGTTCGAGCGCCCGCGCAGCATGTTCGGCGCCATGATGTTCGGCAACTGTGGCTACGCCTTCCCGACCATGATCGGCTGCAAGGTGGCGGCGCCCGAGCGCACCGCCATCGCCTACGTCGGCGACGGCGCCTGGGGCATGAGCTTCGGCGAGATCCTGACCTGCGTGCGCGAGAGGATTCCGGTCACCGCAGTGGTGTTCAACAACGAGCAGTGGGGCGCGGAAAAGAAGAACCACGTCGACTTCTACTCCAACCGCTTCCTCGGCGTGAACCTCGAGAACCCGAGCTTCGCGGGCATCGCCAAGGCGATGGGGGCGGAAGGTGTCAGGGTTGACAAGCTCTCGGACGTGGGCGCTGCCCTGCGCGACGCGTGCAAGGCGCAGAAGGAGGGCAAGACGACGATCGTCGAGCTGATGTGCACGCGTGAGCTGGGCGACCCCTTCCGGCGCGACGCGCTGAAGCTGCCGCACCGGCTGCTCGAGAAGTACAAGGCGTACTCGGCCAAGTAGCCGCGCCTTGGAACAGGTCCTGCTCGCGGCAGGCGGGACCTGGCAGCTCGCCTGGGCCTTTGCCGTGATCTTCGTCGCCTATGCCCTGCGCGGGGCGACGGGCTTCGGCGCCGGCGTGGTCTCGATCCCGCTGCTCCTGCTCGCACTGCCGCTGCAGGTCGTCATCCCGCTGGTCACCGCGATGGGCATGCTCGCGTCCTTCGGCCAGGTCGTGCACCAGTGGCGCTTCGTCGACTGGGCCGCCCTGCGCAGGCTGCTTATCCCGTCGGTGCTCGGCGTCGCCATCGGGCTATGGCTATTCAAGGCGCTCGATCCAGAGGTCCTGCTGCGCGCGCTCGCCGTCTTCATCATCGGGTATGCCATCTGGGGCTACCTGCCGCGCCGCGCCGCGCGGCCCGCGCCCGCCTGGCTCGCCCCGCTCGCCGGGGCGCTCGGCGGCTTCGTGGCGACCGTGTTCGGCGGCATGGCCGGGCCGCTCTACGTCGTCTACCTGCGCTCGCGCGCGCTCGACAAGGCGAGGTTTCGCGCCACCATGTCCTTCGCGCTGGTGTGCCTGTCCTCGCTGCGCGCCGCCGGCTACGGCGGCCTGGGCTTCTACGACGCGCGGGTGCTCTGGCTGCTCGCGGCGGCGCTGCCGGTGCTCGTCGTGGCGATGATCGCCGGCGACCGCTGGCACGCGAGGCTCGACGAGGCGCGCTTCGGGCACGTCGTCGCGGCGCTGCTGGTAGCGAGCGGCGCGGCCCTGCTTTTCAAGTAGGTGCGGAAAAAGGGGTCTGTCGCCTTTTTCTCAGTTGTCTGAAAACCGGATAAACGATGGTGAGCAGCGCGACGACCATGATCGTGCCGCTGATCGGCCGGGTGAAGAACACCGTCCAGTCGTTGCCGAAGCTGATCATGGTGGTCATGAAGTTGGTCTCGGCGAGGGGGCCGAGGATCACGCCCAGCACCATCGGCGCGATCGGAAAGCGCCAGCGCTCGGCGAGGTAGCCGACGACGCCGAACACCACGATTAGCCAGACGTCGGTGATGTTGTTGCGCGCGGCGAAGGCGCCGAGGATGCAGCACATGACGACGTAGGCCGAGACGATGACCTCGGGGAGATCCAGCACTTTCACCAGGTAGCGCGCGGCGAAGAAGCCGATCAGGCACATGCCCACCACACCGACGAATAGCGAGGCGAACACCGCGTAGACGATCTCGCGCGAGGTCTCGAACACCTGCGGGCCGGGCTGCAGGCCGTGCAGCAGGAACGCGCCCAGGATGATGGCCGTGGCGCCGCTTCCCGGGATGCCCATGGTCAGCGGTCTGCGGGGCGACGATGCCCTCGGGGATGCCGCTTCCCATGAGCGCCTTGCGCCGCCCGTACTGCGCCTCGATGCCATAGGAGAGGAACGACGCGACCGTGGCGCCCGCGCCCGGCACGATGCCGATCAGGATGCCGAGCAGCGTGCCTCGCGCGAACGTTCCCTTCACCGCGCCGACCTCGCGCAGCGTCGGCAGGCGCGTGCTCACCTTGTCCACCGACGCGAGCGGCGCCGAAGTGAAGCGCTGCTCCATGCGCACGAACACCTCGCCCAGGCCGAAGGCGCCAACCATCACCACCAGGTAGTCGATGCCGTCGGAGAGGATCGGCACGCCGAAGGTGAAGCGGTGCGCGCCGTAGGTGTCGTCGACGCCGACGGTAGCGACGAGCAGCCCCACGCAAAGGCTGATCAGCGCGTTGGCGAGCGATGCCCCGCCGAGCGACACCACGCTCGCCAGGCCGAAGAAGATGATGGCGAAGTACTCCGGCGTCGAGAAGGTGAGGGCGATGCGCGCCACCGGCTGCGCGAGCGCCACCAGCACCGTGGCCGCGGCGAGGCCGCCCACGAGCGCCGCGACCAGCGTCCAGCCGAGCGCCTTGGCCGCCTCGCCCTTGCGCGCCATGGCGTGGCCGTCCCACAGCATCGGCACGTCGATCGGCTCGCCGGGAACGTGGAAGAGGATCGAGGTCCAGGCGCCGGCGTAGGTGCCGGCGACGTACATGGCGGTGAGCAGGATGATCGCGGAGGTCACGTTCATCGTGTAGGTGAAAGGCAGCGCGAGCACCACGCCCATGACCAGCGTCAGGCCCGGCAGCACCGCCACCAGCAGGCCGAGCACCAGGCCGACGGCGAGCGCCACGAGGTTCGCCGGCGCGAACACGTGTACGAAGCCGACGCCGAGCGCCTGCAGCACCTCCATCATCTAGCGGATGCCCATCAGCCGCATCAGCGCAAACGTGACCTGGGCGAAGGGCTCCTGCCCGATGGGCAGCGAGACGTACACAACCTTCATGAAGAAGAACATCATGACCAGCGTCCCGACCACGCTCACCGCGGCGTTGACCATCCAGCGGCGGTAACCGCCGAGCGTGATGAAGGCGAAGACGTAGGGCGCGGTGGCGAGCACGAACCCCAGACGGGAAATGACCCAGACGTACAGCGCGGTGAGGGCGATGCCGCCGAGCAGCATCCCCGGGCTCTTCGGCGCTGCGGGCTCCGCGGCGTCCGGGTGCGCCTGCTCGGTGCGCGCGACCATCTCCTGCAGCACGCCGGCCGCGCCGCCGCGCCACTGCGGCGAGAAAAGCGCGCGCAGGATCTCGTAGGCGCAGATCGCGAGCACCAGGCCGAGGATCAGCTTGGGCCAGACGTCGGGCCCGAGCGTGTCGGCGCGGCGGTGGAAGTCGATCCGGGTGGCGGCGTGGAAGAGCCAGGCGGCGAGGCCGCCGATGAGCGCGTAGGGAAGGACGCGGACGAGCGCGCTTCGCACCACCGCGCCCTACGCCAGGCGGTCGGGGACGAGCGTCGCCACCGGCTCGGAGATCTCGTAGACGCTCGCGACCGCGAGATCGGGCCCGTAGGGCACGCGGTCGCGCTCGGCGCGCCGGCGCAGCCGCTCCTCGTGCACCTCCAGCACGTCGCGCGGGAAGGGCATCGCGCCCGGGTCGAGGATGCGGAAGCAGCCGTCGATGTCGCGCGCCGGCAGCACGCGGCTCTTCACGTGGCGGTTGGGCGACCAAGGGATGTCCAGCACGCCCGCCTCGAAGGCGCGCACGGTGCCCACCGCCGCGTCGCCGTCGCCCATCTCGAGCACTTTGTCGACGACGGCGCGAACCTCGCGGCGAATGAGGTCCTTCTCCTCTTCGAAGGCGGCGAGGCCGTCGAGGCGGATGCCGCGCGCGAGGTAGATCGCCATTCGTGTGGTGCGCAATCCCTCGGCGTTCGCCTTCGGCGTCGGGATGCCGTACGCCTCGTGCGTGGACTTCGTGGTGACGCTCGCCGCGCCGGAGATGGCCGCCAGCGTGCCGCCGTAGCTGATGAGCGCCGCAGCCTGCGCCTCGTCCTGCGGCCAGGCGCCCATCCAGTGCAGCAGCGTCACCGGCGTGAAGACATCACGGTAGCCCTTCCTCGCCAGGTACTCCTGGCAGAGCTCCTTGCAGACCACGGTCGCCGCGGCGTCCTGCACGAGGTGCAGCGTCTCGCCCATCTCGAGGCCGTAGTTGCGCACGCCCTGACCGGCGGCGAGCAGGCAGTCGAGCACCGCGGTGATGATGGCGATCGAGGGCGGGATGTTGGTGCCGGTGAGGAAGCCGGGCTGGCGCCGGTGCAGCTCCACGCCCGCCTC
>JAQSVY010000046.1 GCA_029266935.1 Burkholderiales bacterium | reverse complement strand
TAGCGCTCGAACACGAAGTAGGTGGCGAGGGTCGTGGCGAGCGCGAGCAGCGCGACGCGCAGCCAGCCGCGCGGCGAGCGCGGCAGGTCGAGCAGCGCGTTCGCCACCGCGACGTAGGCGAAGGTGGCGATGCGAAAGCCGAGCGACGGCAGCGCCGCGACATAGAAGCCGAAGACCGCGAAGTGCAGCGCCACGGCGGCGTAATCGCGCCTTTCCCGGGCGACAATGCCTTTCTTCTTCCCGAGCACATCGAAAACCACGAGCGCGGCGGCGAGGACCGCCGTCACGCCGAGCACGATGCGCGGGTAGAAGCCCGGCCCGATCGGCACCAGCGGGCTGGGCTTGAGCTCGAGGGTCAGTCCGAAAAGAACAAGGCTCGCCGCGACAACGGCGAGCCCTCCCCAGCCGTCCTTCGAGAACTTCAACGCTTCAGCAGGCCGAGATCCTTCGCGAGCTTCTTGTTCAAGTCGTCGTTCTGCTTAAGCCATTTCGCGTACTGCTCGCGGTCCATGTAGCGCACGTCGGTCCCCTGCTTCTTCATCGCCGCGGCAAACTCCGGCTCCTTCGCGGCGGCGGCGCACGCCTTGCCGAGGGTGGCGATCACGGGGGCCGGCGTGCCCTTTGGCACCACGATGCCGCGGTTCACGTCGTAGACCACGTTGACGCCGAGCTCCTTGAGGGTGGGGATGCTCGGCATCTCGGGATGGCGCTTCTCGGTGGCGATGGCGAGGAACTTGAGCTGCGCCGCCTCGACCTTGCCCTTCTGCGTCAGGTTGGCGTCGGTGAGGTCGACGTGGCCGCCGAGGATGGCGTTCATGCGCGGCGCCAGCCCCTCGTAGGAGACGTACTTGAACTTGAGACCGGCGGCCTGCTCGATCAGCGCCGGGAAGAAGTGGCTGGTCGAGGCGAGCGTCGCGCCGACGGTGATCTCGCCGGGCCGCTTCTTCGCGTCTGCGAGGAACTCCTGCCAGTTCTTCCAGGGCGTCTTCGGGCTCGCGGTGAGCACCGACGCGGTCGAGGAGATCAGGCAGACCGGCTCGAAGTCGCTGTACTGCACGTCGGCCACGCCGGCGTAGTAGGTGGAGTGGATGTAGTCGTGCACCGCGTAAAGCGTGTAGCCGTCGGGGGGCGATTCCTTCGCCTCCTTGGCGCCCTTGGTGCCCGAGGCGCCGCCGACGTTGGCGATCACCACCGTCTGGCCGCCCAGGTGCTTCTGCAGCAGCGGCGCGAACGGCCGGAAGATGTTGTCCGTGTCGCCGCCCGCGGGCCAGGGCACGATCAGCTTCACCGGCCGCTCGGGATACGCCGCCGCGGCGGCGAAGGGCAGCAGGGACGCAACGATGCCTGCAATCAGCTTTTTCATCATGTCCTCCTCCAAGGAGGCTCCATGATACTAGACGGCGAGGCTCCTGACCCAGCGCCGGTCGATCCAGTCCTTCCAGCGCCAGACCCAGCGTCCTTCGGCCGTCCAGCCGCCCCGGTTGGCGATGGCGTAGCGGTTGCCGCAGGAAAGCAGCAGCAGGCCGCGCTTCTGCGGGCGAAATGGCCGCAACGGCTGTTCCGCCAGCATCTTCCTGAAATTATCGGCGAGCACCTCGCCGTGGCGCACCGAGTACAGGCCCGACTTCGGGTGGCTCGCGCCGCGCACCGTCGCGCAGTCCCCGGCCGCGAATACCTCGGCGCTGGAGACGCTGCGCAGCGTCGCATCGACGAGGAGGAAGCCGCGATCGTCGGTCTCCAGCCCGCTTTCCGCCAGCCACGGCAGCGCCCTGGCGCCGGTGCTCCAGACGACGAGGTCGAATTCCTGCTGCGCCGTACCGGTGATCACCACCGGCCCCGGCTCGAGCCGGGTCACCGCCATGCCCTGCCGGAAGTCGACGCCGCGCGAGCGCAGCGCCTCGATCAGCCTTGCCTCGAATTTATTCTCAAAGGGGCTCTTTTCGGAATACAGCGTGACCGCGCAGCCCCGGTGGCGGAAGGCCATCGCCAGTTCCGCGCCGGCCGCGCCACCGCCGGCGAGCGCGACCCGTGGCGGAAAGCGCACCTCGCGCACGAACGTGTCGAAGGGCCTGACCTGCAGCGCATGCTGCGCCGCGCCCGGCACCGACACCTCCGCGAGCGAGCCGGCATTGAGCGAGATGACGTCGTAGGAAAGCTCGGCGCCGTCGGCGAGCCGCGCGATGCGCAGCGCCGGGTCGATGCTCACAACCGCGCCCTCGATGAACTCCGCATACCCCGCCTCGGCAAGGCGCGCCACGTCGACCTCGGCCTGGTAGCGGCGGTACAGCCCCGCCACGACACCTGGCAGCATCCCCGAATAGAGTTGCTTCGCCGCCGGCGATATCAGGGCCACCCGAGCTCCATCAAGGGGTCTTTCGGCCAGTTTTTTCAGTACGACGGCGTGGGCATGCCCCGCGCCGACGAGCAGGATGCGCTTCACGCCTTGCCGAGCTTCGCTTGCTCGCGCTTGCGCAGTTCCTTGCGCTGCACCTTGCCGGTGGTGGTCATGGGCAGCGCCTCGATGAACTCGATCTCGCGGGGGTACTCGTAGGGCGCCAGGCGCCCGCGGACGTGCGCTTGTATGTCCTCGATGAGCGCTTGCGAGGGGGAATGATCCGCTTGAAGAACAATGAAAGCCTTGACGATGGCGCCGCGCGTCGCGTCGGGCTTGCCGATCACCGCCGCATTCGCCACCGCGGCGTGCTTCACCAGGCAGCTCTCGATCTCGGCGGGGCCGATGCGGTACCCCGCGCTCTTGATCACGTCGTCGGAGCGCCCCTGGTACCAGAGGTAGCCGTCTTCATCCATCTTGCCCTGGTCGCCGGTGCAGCCCCAGTCGCCGATGTACTTGTCCTTCGTCGCTTGCGGGTTCTTCCAGTACTCGAGGAAGAAAACGGGATCATGATTTCTCTTCACGGCAATCTCACCCAGCTCGCCGCGCGGCACTTCCTTGCCCTTTTCGTCGATGACGGCGACCTGGTGGCCGGGATAGGGGCGGCCGATCGAACCGGGCTTCACGGGCCACGCCGCCTGGCAGTTGCCGACGACGTAATTGATCTCGGTCTGGCCGAACATCTCGTTGATGGTCACGCCCAGGTGCTCGCGCGCCCATTCGAGCACCGTGACGCCGACCGACTCGCCGGCGCTCATCACCGATCTCAAGTTCAAGGAAAAGCTCTTCCTTGGCTCGGGAAAGGCTTTCATCATCAGCTTCAGCGCCGTGGGGAAAAGGAAGGAATTGCGCACGCCGTACTTCTCGAGGAGGTGGTAGGCCTTCTCCGCGTCGAAGCGGCCGCGGTAGCCGAGGATCGGCACGCCGAAGAGCCACGCCGGCAACAGCGCGTCCATGAGGCCGCCGGTCCAGGCCCAGTCCGCCGGCGACCAGAACATGTCGCCGGGCTGCGGGAAGAAGTCGTGCGAGTGCACGAAGCCCGGCACGTTGCCGATCAGCACGCGGTGGGGCTTCAGCGCGCCTTTCGGCGGTCCGGTGGTGCCGCTCGTATAGATGATGAGCGACGGGTCTTCCGCCAAGGTCTCGACCAGGGAAAAACGTGATTGGGCCTTTGCGATCAGGTCCTCGTAGGCATGGACCCCCTTCTCGCGCGCGCCGCCGACGCCGATCACATGTTTCAGATCCTTCAATCGAGTTCTGATGCCCCAGAGAGCGGGGAGCGTCGTGGGCTCGACCAGCGCCACGCTCGCCTCGGCGTGGTTCAGCCGGTACTCGAGCGCATCGGGGCCGAAGAGGTGCGACAGCGGCAGCGCGATGGCGCCCATCTGGAAGATGGCGATGTAGGCGATCGCCGTCTCGGGCCGCTGCGGCAGGCAGAGCGCGACGCGGTCGCCCTTGCGCACCCCCAGCCCGGCGAGCGCGTTGGAGAGGCGGTTGGCTGCCTGTTGGACGTCCCAGAACGAGTAGGCGGCCATGGCGCCCGACTCGTCCTCCCAGTACAGCGCGAAGCGGCTGCGGTCGGTCGCCCACTGCCCGCAGCACGCCTGCGCGATGTTGTAGCGCTCCGGGACATGCCAGCGGAAGCCGCGGTACAGCTCGTCGTAGCGGTCCACCATGGTTTAATCGAGTTTACATGAGCCTCGATGCACTGGTGTTCGACGCGTACGGCACGCTCTTCGACGTGCACTCGGTGGCGAGCCGCTGCGAGTCCTTCTGGCCCGGCAAGGGCGCGGCGCTCTCGACGGCGTGGCGGGTGAAGCAGCTCGAGTACACCTGGCAGCGCAGTCTCATGCAGCGCTATGCGCCGTTCTCCCAGGTGACGCGCGAGGCGCTCGCCTACGCCTGCGAGGCGCTCGGCCTGCAGCTCACCGTGACGCAGATGGAAGCGCTGATGGGCGAGTACCAGATGTTGTCCGCGTATCCGGACGTGGCCTCGGCGCTGGAAAAGCTTTCCGGCCACAAGACCGCCATTCTGACCAACGGCTCTCCCGACATGATCGAGCCGCTGGTGAAGCAGTCGGGCCTCTCCTTCGACGCGGTGCTGAGCGTAGAAGCGGTGAAAATCTTCAAGCCGGCGCCGCAGGTGTACGCACTCGCGAGGACGCAGCTCACGGCCCCGGCCAACCGCATCGGCTTCGTCTCCTCGAACGGCTGGGACGCGCTCGGCGCGAAGTCCTTCGGCTTCACCGTGTACTGGATCAACCGCGCCGGCGCGCCGGTTGACCGGCTCGGCTTCAAGCCCGACGCCATCCTGAAGAGCCTCGGGGACCTGCCTGAAGTTCTGCTCTAACTGCGCCGCCCCGGTGGTGCGGCGCGTGCCGCCAGGCGACAGCCTGCAGCGCTGGGTGTGCGACCACTGCGGCGAGATCCACTACCAGAACCCCAAGCTCGTGGTCGGCACGATCCCGGAGTTCGAGGGCCGGCTGCTGCTCTGCCGCCGGGCAATCGAGCCGCGCTACGGTTACTGGACGCTGCCCGCCGGGTTCATGGAGAACGACGAGAGCACCGGCCAGGCGGCGGCGCGCGAGACGCTCGAGGAGGCGGGCGCGAACGTCGAGCTCGGCGCGCCCTTCAGCCTGATCTCGGTGCCGCACGTCAACCAAGTGCACCTTTTCTACCGCGCGCGGCTGCGCGACCTCAACTTCCAGCCCGGCGAGGAAACGCTGGAAGTGGCGCTCTACGAGGAGGCAGCGGTGCCCTGGCAGGACGTCGCCTTCCGCACCGTTGCGCTCACGCTGCGGCACTGGTTCGCCGACCGCAGGAACGGCGAATTCGGTTTCCACGCCGAGGACATCACGCGCTAACATTAAAAAAAGGGGAGGAGTCCATGAAAAGAGCCTTGCTGGTCCTGCTGCTCGCCTGCATCCCGCCCGCCTTCGCCGCCGACCCCCCGAAACTCGATAGCGCCAACACCGCGTGGATGCTGACTTCCACGGTGCTGGTGCTTTTCATGACGCTGCCGGGGCTCGCGCTCTTCTACGGCGGCCTGGTGCGCGCGAAGAACGCGCTCTCGGTGCTCATGCAGTGCTTCTCCATCGCCTGCGCGGTCACCATCATCTGGGTCGTGGTCGGCTACAGCATCGCCTTCGGCGAAGGCAACGCCTGGTGGGGCGGCCTTTCCAAGGCCTTCATGGCCGGCGTCGACACGAAGGCGGTCAACGGCACCATCCCCGAGAGCGTGTTCTCGATGTTCCAGCTCACTTTCGCCATCATCACGCCGGCGCTGGTCGTCGGCGCCTACGCGGAGCGCGTGCGCTATTCCGGCATGCTGATCTTCAGCCTGCTGTGGTTGCTGCTCGTCTACCTGCCGATCGCGCACTGGGTCTGGGGCGGCGGCTGGCTGCAGAAGATGGGCGTGATGGACTTCGCCGGGGGACTGGTGGTGCACCTGAACGCCGGCATGGCGGCGCTGGTGTGCGCGCTGGTGCTCGGGCGTCGCCGCGGCTTCCCGGAGACGGCGATGCCGCCGCACAACATGACCATGTGCGTGACCGGCGCCTGCATGCTCTGGGTCGGCTGGTTCGGCTTCAACGCAGGCAGCGCGCTCGCCGCCGACGGCGTGGCGGGCATGGCGATGCTGGTGACGCACATCGCCGCGGCGACGGGGTCGCTCGCGTGGCTGGTCTGCGAGACGATCAAGTACGGCAAGCCCTCGGTGCTGGGCATCGTTACCGGCATGGTGGCGGGCCTGGGCACGATCACCCCGGCCTCGGGTTTCGTCGGCCCGATGGGCGCGCTCGCCATCGGCGCGGCCGCCGGCGTGATCTGCTTCCTCGCCACCAGCTACATGAAGCGCGCGCTGGCGGTCGACGACTCGCTCGATGTGTTTCCCGTGCACGGGGTTGGCGGCATACTGGGCACGGTCCTGACCGGCGTCTTCGCCGCAGCGGCGCTGGGCGGCGCCGGCTATGCCGAGGGCCAGACCATGGGCAGGCAGGTGCTGGTGCAGCTCGGCGGCGTGCTCGCCACGGCAGTGTGGTCCGGGATGCTCACCTGGGTCCTGCTCAAGGTCACCGACGCGGCGGTAGGAATGCGTGTTGCTGGGGACGAGGAGACCGAGGGTCTCGATACGGTGCTGCACAACGAGAAAGGGTACAACCTGTAGATGGAGCGGCGACGCTTCCTCCACCTCTGCGGTGCTGCCGCGGCGGGCATCGGCAGCGGCGCTCTGGCCGCCGACGCCCGCCCGCAGCTCTACACCCGCGCCAGGCTCCTCGACGCCGGCGGCAAGCCGCTGCGCGCCTCGCAGGTCCCGGCGAACCGCACCCTGGTGTTCCACTACCCCTATGCCTCGACGCCCTGCTTCCTGCTCAACCTGGGCCGCCCGGCGAAAGCCGGCGCGACGCTGAAGACGGCGGACAACAAGTCCTACGAGTGGAAAGGCGCGGTGGGCGCCGGCCGCGCCGTCGTCGCGTACTCGGCGATCTGCGCGCACAAGCTCAGTTATCCGACGCGAGACATCAGCTTCATCAGCTTCCGCGCCGAGAAAGGCGCCGGCAACAAGCACGCGAACGTCATCCACTGCTGCTCGGAGCACAGCCAGTACGACCCGGCCGAGGGCGCGCGCGTGGTGGCCGGCCCCGCGCCGCAGCCCCTGGCCGCGATTCTCCTGGAATGGGATGCCGCGACCGATGAAATGCACGCCGTGGGCACGCTCGGGGGCGAGATGTTCAACGAGTTCTTCCAGAAGTACGAGTTTCGCCTGCAGATGGAGCACGGCGCGCGGGCCAAGGAGACCGTGCAGGGCGGGTGTGTCGTGCAGGCGCTCGAGAACTACTGCAAGCAACAAGTAAAGTGTTAATGAGGCAGTGTTAGCGTGGCTTGAGCACGATGACCCCTTTCCGCCGGTCGAGCGGGCGCTGAAGGATCCCAACGGCCTGCTCGCCGCGGGCGCCGACCTTTCGCTGCCGCGCCTGCTCGAAGCCTATCGCCGCGGCATCTTCCCCTGGTTCTCCGGCGCCGAACCGATCCTCTGGTGGGCTCCCGACCCGCGCATGGTGCTCCATTGCGACGCGCTCAAGGTCTCCCGCTCCCTCGGCAAGAGCGTGCGGAACAAGGGCTACGAAGCGCGCATCGATACGGCCTTCGCCGACGTATTGAAGCACTGTGCCGAGCCGCGGAATGGCGAGCCGGGTACCTGGCTCGGGACCGGGATGCGCCGCGCCTACCTGGCGCTGCACCGTGCCGGCTACGCGCACTCGTTCGAGACTTGGCGGGGGGATGATCTGGTCGGCGGCCTCTACGGGGTGGCGATCGGGCGGATGTTCTACGGAGAATCCATGTTTTCCCGCGCGACGGACGCTTCGAAAGTTGCCCTGGTGAACCTGGTTTCACATCTTCGGGAGAAGGGCTTTCCGATGATCGATTGCCAGATGCGCACGCCGCTGCTCGAATCTCTGGGCGGCCGCGAAATCCCGCGGCGGGAGTTCCTGCGCAAGCTGGCGGCGCTGGTAAACTACCCCGAGTCTCCTGGAAAGTGGAGCGCTAGGACGCGAGCGTCCCAACAAGATGTCCAGACTTAACGACCTGCCGCACGCCGTACTGCAGTTCTACGTGACGGCGCCCTACCCGTGCAGCTACCTGCCGGACCGCATGGCGCGCTCGCAGGTCGCGACCCCCAGCCATCTGATCAACACCGAGCTCTACGGCGACCTCGTCAAGGCCGGCTTCCGTCGCAGCGGCATCTTCACCTACCGCCCCCATTGCGACGCCTGCCGCGCCTGCGTGCCGGTGCGCATCCCGGTGCGCGACTTCGCCGCCAACCGCTCGCAGCGGCGCGCCTGGAAGGCGCACGGCTCG
>JAQSVY010000045.1 GCA_029266935.1 Burkholderiales bacterium | reverse complement strand
CACGGCAGCCGGCGAAGCGGTCTCAGGAGCGGCTTCGTTCTCGGTCATCGGAAAAGTATGCTACCAGCCGCTCGATCATCTCGTCGTCCCCGGCTCCGGCCACCACGACCTCGCGCGCGCCCGCGCCCGCAGCCTGGGCAGCGACGCGCGCGTGCGGCACGAAAAGCGGCGTGTCGAGCAAGCGGTGCCGGCCCTCGTCGCCGACGAGCTCGAGCAGGTTATGCAGGGCTTCCCCCGAGTTCAGGGTCACCGCGTGCAGCTCGCCGGCCGCCCAGGCGGCGAGCAGCGGCGCGGCATCGCTGCGCGGCCGCACGCGCCGATAGCACTCGGCGTACTCGACGCGGGCGCCGCGGGCGGCAAGCGTGTCGCCGAGGAGGCTGCGGCCGCCCTGGCCGCGCACGATGAGGATGTGCTGGCCCGAAACCCGGGCGAGCTCGGACAGCTCGAGCAGCGCTTCACTGTCGGCGCCGGCGGTGGGGTAGAGGACGTTCTTCACGCCGCGCTTCGCCAGGTCAGCGGCGGTACCCGCGCCAACGGCGAGCGTTTTCGTGCCGGCGCCGAGCCAGCGCGAGCCCTGATGGACGGCGCTCGGGCTGACGAACACCACCGCGTCGTAACGGCCCACCGGGCCGCAATGCGGTAGCGGCTCGATCTCGATGGCGGGAAAGACGATCGCGCGCCCGCCCGCGTCCTCGACGCGCTTCGCCAGGCCCTGCGCGAGCTCGCGCGGGCGCGTCACGAGCACGCCGCGCCCGGCGAGGCTCATGAGGACTTCAGGATCTCTTCTGCGCCGCGGCGGCGCAGCTCGTCCGCCACCGCGGCGCCCAAGGTGTCCGGGTCCGCGCCTTCTGCCTGCGCGCGCAGCACGCGCCGGCCGTCGCCGGAGGCAACCAGCGCACGCAACAGCATGCCGTTTCCTTTCGTGACCGCATACGCAGCGAGCGGCAGCGAGCAATTGCCGCCCAGCGCCCGGCTCACCGCCCTTTCGGCATGCACGCACCGTGAGGTGGACTCCTGATTCAATGAATGAATGATCATTGCCACGTCGGCGCGCGCCTGCAGGCACTCGATGCCGAGCGCGCCTTGGCCGGGCGCCGGCAGGCTCTCGTCGAGCTCGAGCCGCGCGGTGATGCGCTCGGCAAGCCCCAGCCGGACCAGGCCGGCGACGGCAAGCACGATCGCGTCGTACTCGCCGCGGTCGAGCTTGGCGAGCCGCGTCTCCACGTTGCCACGCAGCAGACGCGCCTCGAGCCTCGGATAGCGCTCGGCAATTTGCGCGGCCCGGCGCAGGCTGGAAGTTCCGACGCAGGCCCCTTCAGGCATCGATTTCAGATTTGAGAATCGATTCGAGACAAAAGCATCTCGAGCGTCCTCCCGCCCGGTGATCGCGGCGAGGATGAAGCCCGCCGGCAGCTCGGCGGGTACGTCCTTCATCGAGTGCACGGCGAGGTCCGCGCGCCCCTCGGCCATAGCGCTCTCGAGCTCCTTCACGAACAGCCCCTTGCCGCCGACCCGGTCCAGGCGCTTGTCGACGAGCTCGTCGCCGCGCGTCGTCATCGGCAGCAGCTCCACCGTGAGCCCCGCATGCCGCGTCTCGAGGAGCCGCTTCACGTGCTCCGCCTGCCAGAGCGCGAGGCGGCTGCGACGCGTGGCGATAGTGAGACGCGTCACGGCTTCTCCGCCACCAGCTCACGCAGCGCCGGCCATTGGCGGCGGCTCACCGGCAGGCGCTCGGCCACTCCCTCCAGCACCACCAGCCAGCGCGGGTCCTCCTCGCCGCCGCCGCCGCGCTCGAAGCCGCGGATCGCCGCGCGCGACACGAGGCAGTTGCGGTGGATGCGAACGAAGCGTCCGGCGAACTCACGCTCCAGCGCGACCAGCGACTCCTCTACGAGGTGCTCCTGGCTGCGCGTGCGCAGCGTCACGTACTTCTGCTCCGCGCGCAGGAACACCACGTCTTGCACCGGCACCAGCACGATGCGATGACGCTCGGCGACCGACAGGTACTCGCGCGCCCCCGATGCCGCTTGGGCGAGCTGCGCGCGGCCCGGCGCGGCGCCGGCGCTCGCCTTCTTCAGCGCCGCGGCCAGGCGCGCCGCGCGCACCGGCTTGAGCAGGTAGTCGAGCGCATTCAACTCGAAGGCCTCGACGGCGTGCCGGTCGTGCGCGGTGACGAACACCACCGTCGGCGCCTCCGGCAGCAGCGCGAGATGGCGCGCCACCTCCAGCCCGCCCATGCCGGGCATCTGGATGTCGAGCAGGAGCACCTGTGCGCCGCTTTGCGGCAGGCGCTCGAGCACCTCCAGCCCATTCTTCGCCTCGCCGGCGACGCTCGCCGGCACCTCGGCGGCGATGTCTTCGAGCAGCTCCCTCAGCCGCTCGCGCGCCGGCGCCTCATCGTCGGCGATGAAGACCCGGATCATGGGCGCGCCGCGCGGTAGGGAATCTCGATTTCGACGCAGTAGCGGCCGTTCGCCGCATGCGTGTCGATGCGCGCCTCCGCGTCGAAGAAGAGCGCCAGCCGCTCGCGGATGTTCTCCAGCGCCATGCGGTTGCCGGCACGGCGCTGCTCGGCCTCGAGGTACGGGTTCTCGATGCTGGCGAGCACCCGGCCGCCGCGCCGCTCGATGCGCACCAGCACTTCACTGCTCCCCGTGCCCGGCTCCACGCCGTGGAAGACGGCATTCTCGAGCAGCGGCTGCAGCACGAGCGGCGGCAGCAGCGCGTCCGAGGGCGCCGCGTCGAGTTCCCAGGTAATGCGCAAGCGCTCGCCCAGGCGCAACTGCTCGATCGCCGCATAGCGTTCGAGCAAGGCGATCTCGTCGGCAAGGCGCACGAATTGCCGCGGCTCGGCCATCAGCGTGCGGAACAGATCCGCAAGGTCCTCGAGCGCGCGCTCCGCCCGCTTCGGGTCGCGCCGGATGAGGGAGAGGACCGCGTTCAGGCTGTTGAAGAGGAAATGCGGCCGGATCCTCGCCTGCAGCGCTTGCAGCCGGGCCTCAGCGATCGCCGGCGAATACGCCTTGGCGATCAGGCGCAGCAGGCCGAGCACGGCCGCGGCGAGGATCGCCGACAGGGCAAGCGTGCGCCAGGTGTCGGGAAGCGGCTCGGCGACTACCGCGGGGACGAAGCCCTGGTAGAGCGCGGCCAGCACCACCACCACCACGAGCACGACCGCGAAGCCGGCCGCGTACGAAACCCGTTGCAGCAGTGGCGAAAGCAGGAACAGCGCCACCAGGCTGACGAGCAGCAGCGGCTCGACGAAGGCGGCCATCGCGACGAAACGCTCGAGCGCCATCGCGGGGTTGGCGGCGGCGAACAAAGCGCCGACGGCGGCAGCGGCATTCACCGCCACCAGCACCCGCGCGATCACCCCTAGATTGCGGAAGTCGGGCAGAACGTCCGAAAAGGCCTTTTGCCTTATACTCACTGTGCTTGGAAAGCGGTCTTCAACCGCATTCTTAAATTATGCCCAAGAAGGCCAAGCCCTGGTCGGGTCGCTTCGAGGAACCCGTCGATGAGCGGGTCAAGCGCTTTACCGCCTCGGCGTCCTTCGACAAGCGGCTCGCCAAGTATGACATCGAAGGCTCGCTCGCCCATGCGCGCATGCTGGCGGGGCGCCGCATCCTGTCGCGGCGCGACCTGCGCGCGATCGAGCGCGGCCTCGCGCGCATCCGGCGCGAGATCGGCGCCGGCACCTTCCGCTGGTCTATCGACGCGGAGGACGTGCACCTCAACATCGAGCGGCGGCTGGTCGCGCTGGTGGGCGAGCCCGGCAAGCGGCTGCACACGGCGCGCTCGCGCAACGACCAGGTGGCGACCGACCTCAGGCTGTGGCTCCGCGAAGAAATCGACGGCATCGGTGTTTTGCTGGAATCTCTCCAGAGAAACCTTCTCGATCAGGCAGAACGGCACGCCGCGCTGGTCATGCCCGGGTTCACCCACCTGCAGGTGGCGCAGCCGGTCACCTTCGGCCATCACCTGCTCGCCTACGTGGAAATGCTCGAGCGCGACCGGGAACGACTCCTTGAAATAAGAAAAAGGGTCAACAGGCTGCCGCTCGGCGCCGCGGCACTGGCTGGCACGAGCTTTCCGATCGACCGCGAGCGGGTGGCGCGCGAGCTGGGGTTCGAGGGCCTCTGCGAGAACTCGCTCGACGCGGTTTCCGACCGGGACTTCGCCATCGAGTTCTGCGCCTTCGCCGCGCTCGCCATGGTGCACCTGTCGCGGCTCGCCGAGGAGCTCGTTCTCTGGGCGAGCCCGCGCTTCGGCTTCGTGCGCCTGCCCGATCGCTTCTGCACCGGCTCGTCGATCATGCCGCAGAAGAAAAACCCGGACGTGCCGGAGCTCGTGCGCGGCAAGACCGGCCGCGTCGTGGGGCACCTGATGGCGCTGCTTACCCTGATGAAGGGCCAGCCGCTCGCCTACAACAAGGATAACCAGGAGGACAAGGAGCCCCTCTTCGACGCGGTCGACACGCTGAAGGATTGCCTGGCGGTGTTCGCGCCGCTGGTGGCCGACCTCGAGCCGGTCGCGGCCGCCATGCGCGCCGCCACGCTCGAGGGCCATGCCACCGCCACCGACCTCGCCGACTACCTGGTGCGCAAGGGCATGGCCTTCCGCGACGCGCACGGCGTCGTCGCGCGCGCCGTGCGCGAGGCCGAGCGCGCCCGCGTCGACCTGGCGGCCTTGCCGCTTTCTCAACTCAGGAAGTTCTCGGAGAAGATTTCCGCGGACATCAAGGGCACCCTCAGCCCCGAAGGCTCGGTCGCCGCGCGCCGCCACCGCGGCGGCACGGCGCCGTCCGAGGTACGTCGGGCGGTAGCGCGGGCCCGCAAGCGTCTGCGGCGATGAAGCGCACGGGGGTCTAGGCCGATGGACCACGTCGCCAGTTACCCGGTGATCCGCAAGCTCGGCGAGGGCGCGACTTCCGAGGTGTTCCTGTGCCAGGACCCGTTCCGCAACCGCGAGGTGGCGGTGAAGCGCATCTTCCCCGAGGCGCTTCGGGACCCGGTGCGCGGGCGCCTGTTCCGCAAGCTCTTCTTCACCGAGGCTTCCCTCGCCGGCAAGCTCGACCACCCGCACATCGCGCAGATCTACGACGCCGGCATCGGCGAGGACTCCGGCTACATCGTCATGGAGTACGTGCCCGGCGGCACGATGGAGCGCTACTGCGCGGCGGAGAACCTGCTGCCGATAGATGAGGTGGTGAACATCGTCTTCAAGTGCACGCGCGCGCTTGCCTATGCGCACATGCTGGGGGTCACGCACCGCGACATCAAGCCGGGCAACCTTCTCTATGCCGCCGAGCCGGCGGACGTGCGCATCGGCGACTTCGGACTGGCGCTCAACGTCGGCGCCGAATCGACGCAGATCACCGGCATCGGCTCCCCCGCCTACATGTCGCCCGAGCAGATCCGCGAGGAGCTGGTCGACCACCGCACGGATCTCTATTCGCTGGGCGTGGTGATGTACCAGCTGCTCACCGGCCAGCTGCCCTTCAAGGGCACCAACAAGTTCAGCATGATCTACCAGATCACGCAGCACGACCCCGCGCCGCCCTCCTCGATCCGGCGCGAGGTGCCCGCCTCCCTCGACCGCATCGTGCGCCGCGCCATGCAGAAGGAGGCGATCAAGCGCTACCACAGCGGCGACGAGTTCGCCGAGGAGCTGATCGAGGCGCTGCGCGCGGGCCTCGGCGAGGCGCACCGCGACACCTTCGGCGACGCTGACAAGTTCGCGGCGCTGCGCGCCATGCGCTTTTTCACGCCCTTCGCGGACCCGGAGCTGTGGGAGGTCGTGCAGCGCGGCATCTGGGAGCGGGTGCCCGCCGGCTCGGCGCTCGTGCACGAGGGCGAGCCTGGGGACTTCTTCTGCCTGCTGGTCGAAGGCGAGATGCGCGTCACCAAGAACAAGAAGCTCCTCACCGTGCTCGGGCCCGGGGAATGCTTCGGCGAGATGGCCTACCTCTCGGCGAGCGGGCACCAACGCGGCGCCACCGTGGCCGCGGCAAAGGACTCGCGCATCGTGCGCATGCGCATCACCGACCTCGAGCAGGCCACCGTCGCCTGCCGCAGCAAGTTCGACCGCGCCTTCATCGGCATCCTGGTCGAGCGCTTGAACCTTGCCAACACTCGCCTTACCTCTACGTGAGGCACTGAAGATCGACGCCGCCGCGCCCGTGGGCGGCGGCTGCATCCACGAGTGCTTCAGGGTCGAGATCGCCGGAAAGGCGTTCTTCCTGAAGTGCAACAGCAAGGAACAGGCAAGTAACTTCGCCGCCGAGGCCGACGGCCTCGCCGCCCTCAAGCAAGCCGGCCTGCGCGCGCCGCATCCGATCTCGCACGGCTCGGCCGGCGCGAACGCCTATCTGATGCTCGAGTTACTCGACTTGAAAGACCAGGGCGATTTCGCCGCGCTGGGACGCATGCTCGCCGAAGCGCACCGCAAGCCCGGGGCGCGCTTCGGCTGGAGCCGCGACAACTACATCGGCGCTACGTCGCAATTCAACGGCTGGTGCGATGACTGGGCCGAGTTCTGGCGAACGCGAAGGCTGCAGCCGCAGTTCGATCTGGCGAGGAAAAGGGGTTACGACATCGGACAGGTTGACTTGAGTCCGCTCCTTGAAAACCACGAACCCCATCCTTCGCTGCTCCACGGCGACCTGTGGAGCGGGAATGCGGCCTTTACGAAAGAAGGCCCCGTCGTGTTCGACCCGGCGGTCTACTACGGCGATCGCGAAGCCGATCTGGCGATGACGGAGCTTTTCGGCGGCTTCCCGGGCGAGTTCTACCGGGCGTACCAAGCGGCGTACCCGCTGGATGTTGGGTACCAGCTACGCAAGCATCTCTACAACCTGTACCACCTGCTCAACCACCTCAACCTTTTTGGGGCCGGGTACCTCGGGCAGGTGAAACAGACGCTAGGCCTTCTGCGTCGTTCCTTGTAGAAGTTTTTGCAGCTCGCCGGACTGGTACATCTCGCGCATGATGTCCGAGCCCCCGACGAACTCGCCGTTCACGTAGAGCTGCGGGATGGTCGGCCAGTTGGCGTATTCCTTGATGCCCTGGCGGATCTCCGCGTCGGCGAGCACGTTGACGGTATGGAACTGGCTCACGCCGCAGGCGTTGAGCACCTGGCAGGCAAGCGCCGAGAAGCCGCACTGCGGAAACTGCGGCGTGCCTTTCATGAACAGCACGACAGGGTGGCCCGTCACCTGCTCATGGATGCGTTGTTTGGTGTCCTGCTGTTTAGAAGTATCCATATGGCTCGATTTTACCGCCTTCCTCCTGCGACCCGGGGTATTCCGGCAAGGTCGGGCCAGCCCGTCTCGGTTTCAAGTCCGGCGGCCTCGAGCAGCGCGCGCACGGCCTCGTGCTGCCCCATGCCGTGCTCGAGCAGCAGCCACCCCCCCGGCATGAGATGCGCCGGCGCCTCGCGCGCGAGCAGACGGATCGCGTCGAGCCCATCGGCGCCCGCGAGCAGCGCGAGGCGGGGCTCGAACGGCAGGGCGGCGAGATGGGGATCACCCACGGCGACATAAGGGGGATTGCAGACGATGCCCTCGAAGCGCTCGCCGCCGAGGGGCTCGAACCAGCGGCCCAGGCGCCACTCGATGTCCAGGCCGAACGCGGCCGCATTTCGCCGCGCCACGGCGAGCGCCTCGGCGCTCGCATCCGAGGCGACCACGCGCGCCGACGAGAGATGGCGCTTGAGCGCCAGCGCGATCGCACCCGAGCCGGTGCCCAGATCGAGCACCGAAGCCGGCTGGCGGGCGAGCGCGAGGTCGACCAGGAGCTCGGTCTCGGGACGGGGCACCAGTACCGCCGGCGTCACCTCTAGCTCCATGCCGTAGAACTCCTTGCGACCGAGGATGTAGGCGACCGGCTCGCCGGCGGCGCGGCGTGCAACGAAGGAGAGGTAGGTTGCCTTGCTTTCCTCGGGGAGCTCCCGTTCGGGAAAAGCGAGGACGGCAGACTCCGGGAACCCGCCTGCCGCCGCCAGCAGCAGCCGGGCCTCCCGCGGGTCGAGGTCCCCGCGCGCAAGCGCCTCCTGGACCGTCAAGCGGCTTCTTCGGCGAGCGCGGTGAGCTGCTCGGTCTGGTGCTCGGCGCTGAGCACGGCCACCAGTTCGTCGAGCTCGCCGTCCATGATGCGATCGATCTTGTACAGCGTCAGGTTGATGCGGTGGTCGGTGACGCGGCCCTGCGGGAAGTTGTAGGTGCGGATGCGCTCGGAACGGTCGCCCGAGCCGATCAGCGATTTTCGCGTCGAGGCGGTCTTCGCCTGCTGCTCGCGCAGCTGCTTGTCGCGGATGCGCGCGGCGAGCACGCCGAGCGCCTTC
>JAQSVY010000340.1 GCA_029266935.1 Burkholderiales bacterium | reverse complement strand
TAGCGCTGGCTGTACATCTGGTTCAGCCCGCAGGGCTCGTAGCGCGAGGGCATGAGGAAGAAATCCGCCCCTGCCTCGATCAGGTGCGCGAGCCCCTCATCGAAGCCGATCTGCACGCCGATTCTTCCAGGAAGCTTCTTCTTGAAGTTCGAAAGCATCTGCTCCTGGTCGCGGCTGCCGGCGCCCAGCACCGCGAGCTGGGCGGGAATCGCCGCGAACTCCTCGGCCGCGGCGGCGATGAGGTCGGTGCCCTTCTGCTGCGTCAGGCGGCTCACCACGCCGAGCAGCGGCACGTCGGCGCGCGCTTCCAGCCCGAGAAGGTTCTGTAGCTGGGTCTTGTTGCGCGATTTTCCTTCGAGGGAAGAACTTCCATAGTGGAAGTCGATGAATCGATCCTTCGCCGGATCCCAGATGTCCGTATCGATGCCGTTCAGGATGCCGGTGAGCGCCGCGGCGCGGTGGCGCAGCAACCCATCCATGCCGCAGCCGAGCTCGGCGCCCTGGATCTCGCGCGCGTAGGTCGGGCTCACGGTGGTGATCGCGTCGGCATAGGCGAGTCCCGCCTTGAGGAACGAGAGCTGCCCGTGGAACTCGGCGCCTTCCATGGTGAAGCACTCAGGCGGCAGGCCGAGCTTCTCCACCCATGCGGCGTCGAAGTTGCCCTGGAAGGCGAGGTTGTGGACCGTCAGCACGCAGGGAATTTCCCTGTTCAGCAGAAGTGGGACCAGCCCCGCGGGCCAGTCGTTGGAGTGGACGACGTCCGCCGGCAGGCCACGCGCGACGAGCGCCGCGGCCTTGGCGAGCAGGCCGAAGCGCAGCGGGTTGTCCGGCCAGTCCGCGCCAGAGGCGTCCTGGTAAGGCCCACCGTCGCGGCGGTACAGGGGAGCGCAGTCGAGGATCAGGAAGCCGCCCGACTCGAGGACGACGGCGTCGAATCCGGGACTGCCGAGCGAATGCACGCGCCGCGCCCCCTGGCAGGCATCGAGGACGGCCGGGTAGCCGGGAATAAGGATGCGCACGTCGTGCCCGAGCGCGCGCAGCGCGGCGGGAAGCGCGGCGCTGACATCGCCCAGCCCACCGGTCTTGGTAAGCGGCGCGCACTCCGGGGTGACGAACAGGACCCGCATAAGGGGTCAGAACAATTTTCCGAGAATTGCCAGGCGCGCACCCGCTGCGTTCATGAAAATTGTTCTGACCCCCATAAAAAAAGACCCCGGTAGGGGTGCCGGGGTCGGATGCCTACATACGCACGAAGGGAGGGAGGTGCGTATGCAAGGGGGGAACCGTTACATTGGGGATGCATGCTAGGGCCCGATTCCGGGGCCGCCAATCCCGCAAAGCGTGATCCGTTTGTAGCGATGGCACTACAAAGAGCCCTCACGGGAACAGGGTGGCGATGGTGCCCTGGATCGCCTCGGCGGCGGCGCGGGGGTCGGCGGCATCGCGTATCGGCCGGCCGACCACGATGTAGTCGGCACCGTTGGCGAACGCCTGCGCCACGTCGACGCCGCTCCACGTCGCAGGAGAAGCCCAGGTCGTCGAGGTCGCCGCGGTCGAGGCTGGTGAGCGCGGTGACGGCGAGGATGCGCACCTCGCCCTTCGCCTAGCCGGCGGCCTCCATCATCGCCTGGTTGCCGTGCACCGTGGCGAAGGTGACGCCGCGCCCGCGCAGCGCCGCGACCGCGCGTCCCACGGTCTCGGGGATGTCGAAGAACTTGAGGTCGACGAACACCTGGTTGCCGCGCTCCACCAGCCACGCGAGCAGCTCGAAGTACCCGCCCGCCATGGCGAGCTCGAGGCCGATCTTGTAGAACACGGCGGCCTCGCCGATGCGCTCGACCAGCGCGCGCGCCTCGGCAGCCGTGGGCAGGTCGAGCGCGACGATGAGGCGGCTGCGGCGCGGGATGGGGGTCAGGCGTGCTCCTTCTCGGCGAATTCCTTCAACGATAACCCGAGATGGCCGTCGGGAAGGCCCGCGGCCTGCGCATCGAAGACGAAAGCGCGAAACAGGTCCATGACCGAGATGTTCGCCGGGTCGCGCGTCAGCACCCAGCCGTCCTTCTCGGTGCGCGTGGTCCAGCCCAGCGACCGGCTCTTCTCGAGGATCGCCTCGCAGCGGTGCGGCATGAGGCGCACCTGCGCGGTGATGCGCCGCAGGTTGACGATCCTGCCGTCGGCGTGGGCACGGGCGAGCACGCCGAGCACCGCCAGGGCGTCGACGAAGTCGCTGCCGGCGATCGGCCTGGGCTCATCGATGTAATAGGCGGGCAGCATCGCGGTCAGCGCGGCGCCGCCGAGCACGACCACCCAGGAGAGATACATCCAGACGAGGAAGATCGGGATGGTGGCGAAGGCGCCGTAGATGAGCGTGTAGGTCGGGAAGCGCACGAGGTAGAGCGCGAAGCCGCGCTTCGCGAGCTCGAAGGCGATGCCGGCGAGGATGGCGCCGGCCAGCGCATGGCGCCACGGCACGTGGCGGTAGGGCACCACGGCGTAGAGCAGCGTGAGCGCGATGCAGGTAAAGATGAAGGGCAACACACGCAGGATCGCGTCGGCGAGGACGTCGAGCTTGAGCCAGCCGAACGACGCGCCCACGGCGAAGGAGGTGGCCGAGAGGCTGCCGCCGACGAGGGCGGGGCCGAGCGTCAGGACCGCCCAGTAGATGAGCACGCGCTGCATCACCGGCCGCGGCCGCTGTACGCGGAAGATGCCGTTCATCGCCTCGTCGATGGTGCGGATGAGGAGGATCGCCGTGACGGCGAAGAAGACGATGCCGATGGCGGTGAGGCGCCCGGCGTTCTCGGTGAACGAGTTGATCTGCTCGGCGATGGTATCGATGCCGCGCGCGTCGGGCAGGAAGTTCTCGAAGATGAAGAGCTGCAGCGCGTCGACCGTCTCGTCGAACACCGGAAACGCGGTCGACACCGCTAGCGCCACGGTGAACAGCGGCACGAGCGAGAGCAGCGTGGTGTAGGTGAGGCTCGCCGCGACCTCGAGGCCGCGCTCCTCGTAGAAGCGGCGCGCCACGGCGGGAATGAACTCGGCAAACCTGCGCCAGGCCGGCTTCTTCTCCATCGATTGCTCTTATCATAAGGCGTGGCCTCGATCCTCGTCCTGTACTACAGCGTCGGCGGCTCCGTCCGGCGCATGGCCGAGCTCGTCGCCGAGGGCGTGGAGCGCGTGCCGGGGGCCGAGGCGCTCCTGCGCACGGTGCCGAGGGTTTCAACGGGAATCGATTCGGCTCCTCCTGTTCCCGAGACGGGTCCCCCGTACGCCGAGCACCCGGACCTCGAAGCCTGTGCCGGCCTTGCGCTGGGCAGCCCCACCCGCTTCGGCAACATGGCGGCGCCGCTCAAGCACTTCCTCGACGGCACGGGCCTGCTCTGGCAGCGCGGCGCGCTCGCCGGCAAGCCCGCGTGCGTGTTCACCTCCACCGGGACCCTGCACGGCGGGCAGGAGACGACGCTCGTCTCGATGATGCTGCCGCTCCTGCACCACGGCATGCTGGTGATGGGGCTGCCCTATACGCAGCCCGAGCTCAATGCCACGCGCTTCGGCGGCACGCCCTACGGCGCGAGCCACTTCGCCGGCCTCGCCGACGACCAGCCGGTGAGCGGCGACGAGCGCACGCTGTGCATTGCGCAGGGAAGAAGGCTTGCAGAGCTCGCCATCAAGCTTCGCTAGGGTCCTTGCGTTTCTTTCCCTTGCCGCGCTGATCGTCCTTTGCCTGGCGTGGGAGCTGTGGCTCGCGCCGCTTCGTCCCGGCGGCTCGCTGATGGCGCTCAAGGCGCTGCCGCTGGCCTTTCCAATTGCGGGCGTGCTGCAGGGCCGGCGCTACACCTTCCAGTGGTCGAGCATGCTGATCCTCGCCTACTTCGCCGAGGGCGCGACGCGCGCGTGGAGCGACAGGGGCCTGTCGCAGACGCTGGCATTCCTGGAAGTCGCGCTGAGCCTCGT
>JAQSVY010000044.1 GCA_029266935.1 Burkholderiales bacterium | reverse complement strand
TCCCGACCCGACGCTCACCGACCTGCCGGTGCGCGTGCTGCTCGCCACGCTCAGCCGCCAGGTGCCCGATACCGCCGGCGTGGTGCGCGACTTGGAGCGGCTTCTCGGCGGGCAAGCGGGTTCCGGAGAAAACCTCGATTTCAGCAAGCCTGGCGAATAAGGTCTGCCGCCTTCTCCGCGATCATGAAGGTCGCGGCGTTGGTGTTGCCCGAGACGAGGAGCGGCATCACCGATGCGTCGACGACCCGCAGGCCTTCCACGCCGCGCACGCGCAGACGCGGATCGACGACGGCGTCCGCATCGATTCCCATGCGGCAGGTGCCCACCGGGTGGTAGCCCGAGGAGCCGGTATTGCGGATCGCCTCCAGGATCTGCGCGTTGCTCGCCACCGCGCGCCCGGGCTTGTACTCCTCGAGCACGTAGGGCGCGAGCGAAGGCGTGCCGACCAGGCGACGGACGAGCTTCGCCCCTTCGATCATGATGCGCCGGTCGTACTCGGTGGCGAGGTAGTTCGGCTGGATCGTCGGCGCCTGGAGCGCTTCGCGCGAGCGGATGCGCACCCAGCCGCGGCTCTCGGGGCGCATCGGGTAATACACCAGCGTGAAGGCGGAGAACGGGTGCGGCTCCGCGCCGCGCTCCTCGGCGCTGACGGTGCTGAGGAAGAACTGGATGTCGGGCGTCTTCGCGTCGGGCAGCACGCGCGTGATCATGCCGGCGCTCATGACGCCGATCGCCATCGGGCCGCGGCGGGAAAGCACGTACTTCAGCCCGGTAAGACCCTTGGCCCAGACGTTGCGCAGTGCGTCGTTGGTGGTGATCGGCTTCGTGCACTTGTAGATAAGGCGCAGCGCGAGGTGATCCTGTAGGTTCTCGCCGACCCCGGGCAGGTCCGCGACCACCGGTATCCCCAGCGAGGAAAGCAGCCTGGCCGGCCCGATGCCTGAAAGCTGCAGGAGCTGCGGGCTCTGGATGGCGCCGGCGCTGAGGATGACCTCGCCGGCGAGCATCTTTTCGCTGCCGTATTGCACCCCGACCGCGCGCTTGCCCTCGAAAAGGATCCGCGACACGTGCGTCCCGGTCCTGACGGTGAGGTTGGGACGACCGCGCGCCGGCTTGAGATAGGCGGTCGCCGCGGAGCAGCGCCGGCCGTTGCGCGTGGTGAGGTGGAGGTAGCCCGCGCCTTCCTGCCGCGCGCCGTTGAAGTCGTCGTTCGCGGGGATGCCGAGGTCGCCGCAGCCGCGGATGAAGGCATCGACGAGCTCGCTGCGATCGGCGATCCGGGTCACGCTCACCATCCCGAGGGATCTCTGAAAATAGGGCTCGACCTGGCGCGCGTTCCAGCCGCTGGCGCCCGCGGCTTCCCAGGCGTCGAAGTCCTCGGGCTGCCCGCGGATCTGGATGAGACCGTTCACCGCGCTCGAGCCGCCGAGCGTGCGCCCGCGCGGCCAGTAGATGCGCCGGCCGTTCATGTTCGGATCGGCTTCGGTCCAGAAGCCCCAGTTGAGCACCGCGTGGTGCATCGTCTTGCCGTAGCCGATTGGCACGTGAATCCACGGATTGGTGTCCGGCGGCCCCGCCTCGAGCAACAGCACGGAGCGCTTGCCGTCCTCGGTCAGGCGATTCGCCATGACGCAACCGGCCGTGCCCGCACCGACGACGACATAGTCGAATGCATTCTTGCTCACAGCACACGCAGGGTGCGCTTGGCGGGATCGATCTCGACCGTGGCGCCGTGCGGCACCCGGGCGGTGATGTCGGCGTCGAAGCCGACCAGCAGCGTCACGTTGCCGAAGGCGGCACCTTGCACGAGGATCGGGTTGACGCTGTTCAGCACCAGCGCGAGCGGCACGATGCCGCGCGATGCCATCTCGTGCAGCATCCAGGCCGTCGCCACGCCGCCCTTGGCGGTATCGAGCACCAGCACCTTGCCCACGTAGGATTGCCCCGCGAGCTTGTGCGCGGGACGCGAGAAGACGCCCTTGATGCGGTCGAGGTCGTAGCGCGCCGAAAAGCCGTCGTGCGCCACGAGGGCCTCCCCTTTCACGAGGCTGCCCATCGCGTGTCGAGCGGTAAAGATCATTTCGGCAGCCTTCCCTTCTCGGCCGCTTCGACACACCTCTCCATCGTCGCGAGCAGCGGCACGTAGCCGTAGCCGCCGAGGATGTTGACGAGCTTCACGCTGTTGGTGGCGAGGCGCTTCCAGCCGTTCGCCTCGGCGATCTCGCGCGCATAGGACTGGTAGAAGCACATGCCGGTGAGCACATGGCCTCCTGCTTCCTCGATGATTTTCGTCAATCCAAACCGATCCGCATCGGGCTTCACCTGCGGGCTCGTCACCGCGAGCAGCGGCTTCGTGAAGCGCCGCCCGTCGCACAGCGCGGCGAGGCTGCGCAGCTCGTAGAGCGAGAGCTGCGGCGCGGAGAACACCACCACGTCGATCTCTGCTTCGCCGGCATAGGCCGACTGCAGTGCTTTTACGTCGGCCTCGCTCACCTGGTGGGAGATCTTCAGTTCCGAACCTCCTGATTCCGCCGCCTCGGGCGTGATGCCGGCCAGGTGGTAGAGCGCGATCGAGCCGAAGCTCGCCATCGCCGCGCCGAAGTGCTTGAGCGCATCGGAGCCGGGCGCGGCGGTCAGGCCCTCGATGTACGGCACCGCCCAGTAGTTCCCGGCGAGGCGGCCGATCAGGCCGCCAAGCGCGCCCCACTCGTTCAATGTCTTAGGTTCAAAAGAAATCTTGATTCGGAGCGTCGCACGGCGGCACTCGTCCAGGTGAAAGCCGTAGCGCGGCGCTCGCCCAGTGAGGCCCGCCGCCACCGCAGAAGGCCCGCCCTCGTAGTTCGAGCGCGCGCCGCACACCGCGTTGGCGTAGATCACCACCCCGGTGTCGCCGAAGGCGACGCTCTCGCCGCGCGCCGGCGCCTGGACGGTCTGGTAATTGATGCAGGTGTCGGTCATCAGCACGCCGAGCTTCTTGAAAGCCTCGATCGCGCGGCGCTCCAGCTCGACGATCCAGCCCGGATGTTTCAAGACCCAAACTTTCGTGAAATCCGTGCCGCGGGGATCCGTGATGGTCGGCACGCGCACCTGGCCCCTGTTCCGCGCCAGGGACTCGAGCCATGCGACGCCGGCCTCGCCCAGGCTCTCGGTGTCGGCCATGATGTGCGCCTGGGTAACCGGCACGAAGTCCTCGGCGCCGAAGAACTCGCCCACCTTTACCTGGTGCTCGATGGCCGCCTTGACCGCGGCGCCGAGCTCGCCGCCGAGCATGTTCTTTTCGAGGTCGTTCAGCTTCACAGCACCGCCTGCATCGAAGAGGTGATCGGCACCTTGCCGCGCACGCGCAGCGCGAACTCGTAGTTCTCGGCGTTGGCGCAGTAGAGGGTGAACTCGGCCGGCGCGCCGTTCGCGAGGTAGGAAACGCGCTCGAGCGCGATGAGCGGTGTGCCCGAGCGCAGGCGCAGGAGCTTCCGCAGCTCCGGCGTCGCCGCGCGCGCGCGCACCGAGAGGTCGGCATGGCTGATCTTGAGGTGCATGAAGGACTCGAAGAGGTGATAGGTGGTGTGCGCCGCCACGAGCTCGCGCGGCATGGTCGGCACGCTGGGCGAGAGGTACGCCCACGACACCGCGAAAGGCTCGTCGCGGCGCAGGTACAGCCGCTTGTAGTGCAGCACGCGGCGCGCGCCCGAGCGCAGCCGCTCGGCCACGTTGGCCGGCGGCACGAGCTCGCGGTAGTCCAGGAGCTGCGTGCCCGGGTTGACGCCGCGCGCCACCAGCTCGTCGTAGATGCCGCGCAGGTCGACGAGGTCGTGCTGCACCGGCGGCTCGGCGACGAAGCTGCCCTTGCCCTGGCGGCGCACCACCAGCGCGTCGCGCACGAGCTGCATCACGGCCTGGCGCGCGGTGATGCGCGAGACGCCGTGGCGCGCGGCGAGCTCGGGCTCGGTGGGCAGCCGGTCGCCCGGCCGGTACTTGCCCGCGGCAATCGCCTCGCGCAGCTGCTGCGCGAGCTGGCGATGCATGGCGACGTGGCTGTCGCGGCGCAGCTTCACAGGCGCAGCCCCGTCCGCCGATCAAAGACATGCAGTGCGCCAGGGTCGAGCGCAATACGCACCTGCGAGCGCTCAGCCGGACGCGCCTCGTCCCGAAGCTTCACGCGCACGAGGCGCTCGCCGACGGTGAGGTCGACGAAGAAATCCTCGCCGAGCGCCTCGCACATGGTGACCGTCGCCGGCAGCCCCTGCGCGGCGATGCGCACCGCGGAGGGCCGGATGCCCAGCGTCACCTCGCGGGTCCCCAGATGAACAAGAGAAGAGAGGCCTATTGAAGTTCCCTCAACGGTGGCACGGCCCTCTTCCAGCCGCGCGGGCAGCAGGTTCATCGGCGGGTTGCCGAGGAAGCCGGCGACCTCGACCGTGGCCGGGCGGCTGAAGACCTCCTCTGGCGTGCCGACCTGCACCACACGCCCGTCCATGAAGACGGCGAGGCGGTCGGAGAGCGAGAGCGCCTCCTCCTGGTCGTGGGTCACGTACACCGCGGTGACGTTGAGCGCGCGCTGCAGGCGCTTCAGCTCCACCCGCGTCTCCACGCGAAGCTTGGCGTCGAGGTTCGAGAGCGGCTCGTCGAGCAGGAACAGCGCCGGCTTCCTCACGATCGCGCGCGCGAGCGCGCAGCGCTGCTGCTGGCCGCCGGAGAGCTGGCCCGGCTTCCTCTCGAGCAGATGCTCGATGCGCACGCGCGCGGCGGCTTCCCCTACCGCCGCCTCTATCTCCTTCGGCTTTTCACCGTTCATCTTCAATGGAAAAGCGATGTTTTCCCGCACCGTCATGTGCGGGTAGAGCGCATAGCTCTGGAACACCATCGCCACGTCGCGGGCGCCCGGCTCGAGGGAAGTGACGTCCTTGCCGTTCATGCGCACCGTGCCGGCGTCCGCCTGCTCCAGGCCGGCGAGAATGCGCAGCGTTGTGGTCTTGCCCGAGCCCGAGGGCCCGAGGAGCGAGAAGAACTCCCCCGGCGCCACCTCGAGGTCGATGCCGGCGAGCGCGGTCACGGTGCCGTGGCGCTTGACGATGCCGGCGAGCGAAACCGACGCCGCGCTCATCGCCGTCCTCCTCCCTTCACCGCGCCCACCGTCAGGCCCTTGACGATGTGCTTCTGCGCGAGAAGCCCCAGCACGATCACCGGCGCCATGCCGACCATCGCGGCGGCCGCAAGGCGCGCCCACTGCGTCTGCTCGAGCGAGATGAAGTTGAACATCGCCACGGTCACGGTGCGCACCGTGTTGCCGCCGAGCACCACCGCGAACAGGAACTCGTTCCAGGAGTTGAGGAAGACGAAGATCAACGTCACCGCGATGCCGCCTTTCGCCTGCGGCAGGATCACGTGCCACAGGGCGCGCAGCCGGCCGGCGCGGTCGAGCAGCGCCGCCTCCTCCATTTCGCGCGGGATCTCCTCGAAGTAGGAGACGAGGAGCCAGATCGCGAAGGGCAGCGCAAAGGTCAGGTACACGAGCACGAGACCCTGGTAGGTGTCGGTCCAGCCGACCTTGCGCAGCAGCAGGAAGTAGGGGATGACGAGCCCGACCGGCGGCAGCATCTGCGTCGCGAGCACCCAGAACCCGGTGGCGCGCTTGAACGGCAGCTCAAGCCGCGCCAGCGCATAGGCGGCCGGGATGGCGAAGAGCATCGTCAGCACCGTCGTCAGCCCCGATACGATCACGCTGGAGACGAGGTTCGGCACGATCGAGGCGCCGCCGAAGAACACGTCGTAGTAGTTGACCGCGGTCGGCTCGAAGATGATCTCGGGCGGATAAGCGAGCACGTCGCGCTCGGTCTTGAGAGAGGTGAGAAGCCCCCAGGCCACCGGGAAGACCCAGACCAGCACCGTCAACACGGAGACACCGAGCAGGATCCAGGAGCGAAGCACCTTCACCGCGCCCGCCTCAGCGCGAAGAGGAGAAACGCGACCGAAAGCGTGATCAGCAGCAGCACTGTCGCCACCGCCGAGCCGTAGCCGATGTTGAGCTCGGTGAATGAGAGGCGATAGGCGTAGAGGTTGAGGATCTCGGTGGCCGAGCCCGGCCCGCCGCCGGTGGCGGCGAAGATGGCGGCGAAGGCCGAGAGCGCCGTCACCATGCGCAGGATGACGACGATGACGATCGCCGGGCGGATCATCGGCAGCGTGATGTGCCAGAAGCGCTGCCACGGACCGGCGCGGTCGAGGCGCGCCGCCTCATAGAGGTCGGGCGGCAGGGCGGAGAGGCTCGCGAGCAGCACGAGGAACGCGAACGGCGTCCACTGCCAGGTATGGATGGCGATCACCGAGACGAGCGCGAGCTGCGGGTCGCCGAGCCAGTTGTAGCTCCCCAGGCCGAGCGCGCGGGTAAAGAAGTCCATGATGCCGAAGTCGGGTGCGAGCACCAGAGAGCGCCAGAAAAGGCCCGCCACCACCGGCGCGAGCACGATCGGCAGGATCGCGCCGATGCGCAGCAGCGCCTGGCCGGCGCGCACCTGCATCACCAGCAGCGCGAGCCCGAGCCCGATCGCCACCTGCAGCACCACTGTCGTGCCGGTGTAGACGAAGGTAAGCCAGAGCGACTGCCAGAAGCGCCCGTCCGCGCCGAGCTTGGCGTAGTTCTCGAGCCCGGCGAAGCCGGAGAGCCACGGCATGCTGAGGTCGATGCGCTGCGTGCTCGACCACATGAGGTATACGAGCGGCAGCGTGGTGGTCGCCACGAGCAGCAGGAAAGCAGGCAGGAAGAGCGCCAGCGCGAAGCGGCGCTCCCCCCGCCTTGCGACGGAAGACATCAACCCTTCAGGATCTGCGCGATGCGCGTCTGCGCCTCGTCGAGGGCTTCCTTCGGCTTCTGCTGTCCCACGAGCGCCGCCTGGATCGCGGTCGCCATCGTCTCGCCCACCGCCGGCCACTGCGGCATCTTCGGGCGCCAGTCTACGTCGAGGTCGCTCTGCATCGAGTCGATCGAGGCCCTGAGGAAATTCGCCCCCAGGCCCCCGGCCAGCTCGCCGAACTCCTTCGACTGCCACTGCGAGAGGCGATTGAGGCCCAGGCGCTTCACCGGCCCCTTCGCCTTCCACGAGGTGCGCGCCTGCGTCTCCGCGGAAGTGGACCAGGCGATGAAGAGCCAGGTCGCGCGCTTCGCCTTCTCGGACAGTGCGGCGTTGATGGGGAAGCCCCAGTTCCAGATCGACGAGACGCGCTTGCCGGACGGTCCCTTCGGCCAGCGCGCATAGCCGATCTTGCCGAGCACCTTGGAGCGCTCGGCGTTGTTCAGCACCGAGGCGGAGGTGTTCGCGTCGATATAGAGGCCGAGCGTGCCCTGCGAGAACGCATCGGCGAGATCGGGCCAGTTCCAGTTGCGCACCGCGGGCGGCGCGTACTTGGAGAGGAGCTCGACGTACCATTCGAGCGCCGCCACGCCCTCGCGACTGTTGACGCGGAGCTGCTTGCCGCTGAACCACTCGCCGCCGAAGGCGCGGAAGATCGACGGGTAGATGTACATGTTCTGCCCGGCGCCCTTGAAGCCTCGTACGCCGGCGCCCCAGACACGGTTGTCCGGGTCGTGCACCGCCTTGGCGTTGCGCATCACCTCGTCGAACGTCTCCGCGGGCTTGAGGCTCTTCGCGTCGTAGAGGTCCTTGCGGTACACCTGCAGCGTCGACTCGCCGTCGAAGGGCACGCCGTAGAGCTTCCCGCCGACGCTGTTGGCGCCGCGCCAGGCGGGAATGATGTCGTCGGCCTTGTACCACGCGGCATCCGTGAGCTTGCTGTCGCCCATGTACTTCTCGATCGGCTCGATCCACTTGTTCGAGACATAGAGGTCGTAGTACATCGGGTCGGCGGCGTGCGTCGCATACGTGCCGCTCTTCGCGGTCAGGTCGAGGATCGCCTTCTGGCGGATCTGCCCCGGCGGCACCTTGTCGTAGCGCACCTTGACGCCGGTGAGCGTCTCGAACTCCGGCGTGATCGCCTCGAGCGCGCCGAAGTAGCCGGCCGGGATCACCGCCACCGTGATGGTCTCGCCCTCGGCTTGCCGCCAGTTCACCTTCGCGTTCTGGTAGGCGCCCAGATCCGCGCTCTGCGCGTACGCGTAGCGCGCAATCCAGGGCGCACCCAGCACCGCCGGCACGGCCGCCAGCACGCGCCTCCTGCCGCCATTTACTTTCATCGCTGCCTCCTCCTCAGGGGGTAACGGCGCTTCTTATATAACAATATAGGACGTTTGGGAACGCCCGATGACGAACCTACTGGCTTGCGCTTCTCGCGGTGCGAGGCGACGCCTTCCTTAGCCTCGGGTCCGGTGAAGCCCAGCACCTCGAGCGCGAGCGAGGCATCGAAGGAAGGGCCGGCCATGCGCAGCCAGTTGTTGAGCGAGTACTTGGTCCAGCTCAGCGCGGTCTGCGCGCCGGCGGCGAGCTTGCGTGCGACCTCCAGCGCCTTTTCGTTCAGTTCTTGTTCCTCGCAAGTCAGGGAGACCAAGCCGAGGCGCTCGGCTTCCTCGCCGCTGATGGTCTCACAGAGCAGCAGGTAGTACTTCGCCTTCGCGACCATCTTCAGGTCGCCGCCGGCCGAGAAGCCCTTGCCGGCGCCGCGCAGGATGGCGACGCGCGTCTCGGGGTCGCGGTCGACGTCGAGCCAGACCATGGCCATCTCGGCGTGCATGCGCGCGGTGGCGACGGAGAGCTTGCCCTCCTCGCCCATGACGATCTCGAGGATGCCGGGCTCGGGCCGGCGAAACTTCAGCTCTTTGTACTGGGAGTAGTCCATGCGAGCATTCTACAATTCGCCCCATGGTTTCCTTCGCCGACATTGCCGCCGCGCAAGGGCGCATCAAGGCGCACGCGAAGCGCACGCCAGTCCTGACCTCGGCCACCGTCGATGCGCTCACCGGCGCGTCGGTATTCTTCAAGTGCGAGAACTTCCAGCGCATGGGCGCGTTCAAGTTCCGCGGCGCGTTCAACGCGCTCTCGCAGCTGCCCGAGGATCGCCGGCAGAACGGCGTCATCGCCTTCTCGTCGGGGAATCATGCCCAGGCCGTTGCCTTGGCCGGGAAACTACTCGGGATCAAGACCTTGATCGTGATGCCGGAGGACGCGCCGAGGGTGAAGCTCGACGCGACGCGCGGCTACGGCGCCGAGGTAGTGCAGTACGCGAAGAATCAGGCGCGCGAAGACGTCGCGGGGAAGCTGGCGAGCGAGCGCGGCCTGACGCTGATCCCGCCCTTCGACCACGAGCACGTCATCGCCGGCCAGGGCACGGCGGGCAAGGAGCTCGTCGAGGACGCGGGGCCGCTCGACGTGCTGCTCGTGCCTTGCGGCGGCGGCGGGCTGCTCTCGGGCTGCGCCATCGCGGCGAAGCACCTCGCGCCGAAGATCAAGGTCTACGGGGTCGAGCCCGCGGCGGGCGACGATGCGACGCAGTCGTTCGTGAAGAAGCGCCTGGTGACCATCGCCATTCCCGACACCATCGCCGACGGCGCGCGCACGCCCTCGCTCGGCAAGCTCACCTTCCCGATCGTGCTGCACTACGTGGACGACATGATCACCGTGACCGACGACGAG
>JAQSVY010000043.1 GCA_029266935.1 Burkholderiales bacterium | reverse complement strand
GGAGGTCCGCGTAGCTCACCGCGGCAGCGCCATCATGCGCTCGCTCAGCGCCTCCGAGAAGTCGAGCAGGCGCGGGTCGCGCCCGCGCGTGGTGAAGATACGTTCGGCGCCGGGAAGCGCGATCGCGAGCCTGGTCTCGCCGATCCAGCCCAGCGCCGCGAGGGCCGCGCCGCCGAGCGCGCAGGCAAGGCCGACCGCCGGCAGGAGGCTGCCCACCGCCTCGAGAAAACGGAAAAAAGCGAGTAGCCCGCGGGCGACGCCCTGCGAGCCGGCGGCGGCGAGGTCCGCCGCGAGGCCATTGGCAAAGGTAGCGATCGGCGAGGCGATGGCGAGCAGCACGAGCGCCAGCACGATGAGCGCGGCACCCCAGCCCAGCTTGCGCGCGTCGCGCTCGAAGGCGACGCGCACCGAGGCGACCGCCACGAGCGGCAGGGTCTCGAAGTGCGACTCGCCGCGATGCACGAGGCAGGCGGGAAAGAGCGTGAGGTGCGTGCCGCGCAGCGGCCCGGCGGTGAAGTCGAACCTCGTCAGCGCGACGCCCGGATCGCTCAGCGCCACGGCAGGCGCATCGGCGTGCTCGCGACGATGCCCGCGAGAATGGCGAGGCCTACCCAATTGTTGTGCCGGAAGGCCTTGAAGCAGCCGTCGCGGCTGCGGTCGCGGATCAGGAACCAGTGATAGAGCATCATCGTCCCGGCGATGCCGAGCCCGGCATGGTAAGGCCAGGCGAGGTTGAGGTAGATACCGGTGAAGGAAAGAATCGCCAGCATGAGCACGTAGCTGGCCATTACCGCGGCGACGTCCCACCGGCCAAGCGTCAGCGCCGAGGTGCGGATCCCCAGTCTTGCGTCATCGTCGCGATCGACCATCGCGTACTCCGTGTCGTAGGCGAAGGAGTAGCACACGTTCGCGGCGAGCAGCAGCCAGCATTCGAGTGGCAGGCGCTCCTGGATCGCGGCGTAGGCCATCGGGATGCCGAAGCCGAAGGCGATGCCGAGTGCCGCCTGCGGCACCGGGAACACACGCTTCGTGAACGGGTACGCGGCGGCGATGGCCAGGGCGACGAAGGACAGCGCGATGGCGAAGCGGTTGAGGAACAGCACCAGGCTGAAGGCGGCGGCTGCGAGCGCGGCGGCAACGAAGAGCGCCTCTTTCGGCGCGATCTCGCGCGCGGCGAGCGGCCGCAGGCGCGTACGCTCGACGTGCGGGTCGAAGTCGCGGTCGGCGTAGTCGTTGATGGCGCAGCCCGCCGAGCGCATGAGGATCGTGCCGACCACGAAGATGAGCAGGATGTCCGCGCGCGGCGTGCCGCCCGAGGCGAGCCACACCGCCCACAGCGTCGGCCAGAGCAGGAGCAGCGCGCCGATCGGCTTGTCGAGCCGGATCAGCCGCTCGTAGGCATCCAGGCGCCGGGTGATGACGGCGAGGTCCATGCGCAAAGGATAACTCAGGCCCGCAGGAGTTCCTGCCGCGAGCCGAGCCAGCGCGCCACATGCCGTCGCGCCGCGGCGGGGTCTTGCTCGATGAGCTGCAGCGCCGCCGCCTGCGCCTCGAGCACCAGGCCCTGGTCGAGGTCGACGTCGGCGAAGCGCAGCAGCGGGTTCCCGCTCTGGCGCTCGCCGAGGAAGTCGCCCTGGCCGCGCAGCTTCAGATCGAGCTCCGCGACGCGGAAGCCGTCGGCGTTCTCGAAGATGGCCTGCAGGCGGCCCCGGGCGCTGTCGGAGAGACGCTCGCCGAAAAGCAGGATGCACACGCTGTCGCGCGCGCCGCGGCCCACCCGGCCGCGCAGCTGGTGCAGCTGGGCGAGGCCGAAGCGCTCCGCGCTCTCGATCACCATCAGGGACGCGTTGGGCACGTCCACCCCCACCTCGATCACGGTCGTGCAGACCAGCAGGTGGATCCTGTTGTGGGAAAAGTCGTCCATCACGGCAGCCTTCTGCTCGGCCGGCAGGCGGCCATGCAACAGCGCGACGCGCAGGCCTTTCAGCTCGCCGACGAGCGTCTCGTAGGTCTCTAGCGCGGTCTGCAGCCCTTCCTTCGACTCCTCGATCACCGGGCAGACCCAATAGGCCTGCTGGCCTTCTCCCACCGCGTCGCGGATGCGCCCGAGCACCTCCGCGCGCCGCGCGGCGGCGATGAGCCGCGTCGCGACCGGCTGGCGGCCCGGCGGCAGCTCGTCGATGGTGGAGACGTCGAGGTCGGCGTAGGCCGTCATGTAGAGCGTGCGCGGAATCGGCGTGGCGCTCATCATGAGCTGGTGCGGCTGCGCGGCGTCGGCCTTCTGCCTCAGGGTGAGGCGCTGGCGCACGCCGAAGCGGTGCTGCTCGTCAACGATGGCGAGCCCCAGGCGCGCGAACCCGACGCCTTCCTGGATGAGCGCGTGCGTACCGATGATGATCTGCGCGTCCAGGAGCGCTTTTTTCTGCTTCTTCGGCGAGCCGCCGTGCAGCCAGGCGAGCTCGACCCCCAGCGGCGCGAACCATTCGCCGAACTTCCGCCAGTGCTGCTCGGCGAGGATCTCGGTCGGTGCCATCACCGCCGCCTGCCAGCCGGCGTCGGCGGCGACCAGGCAGGCGATGGCGGCGATAATGGTCTTGCCGCTGCCGACATCACCCTGCAGCAGGCGCTGCATGGGATGGGGCTCGCGCAGATCGCTCGTGATCTCGTTCAGCACGCGCGCTTGGGCGCGCGTCAGCCGGAAGGGCAGGCGCTTCAGGAACGCGTTCACGAGCGCGCCGTTGCCGGGAAGCGGGGGCGCCCGGCGCGAGCGACGCGCGCGGTAGGCGAATTTCATCGACAGCTGGTGCGCCAGGAGCTCGTCGAACTTCATGCGCCGCCAGGCCGCGGCATTGTCGACGCCGGGAACGGGACGGTGCAGCAGCCGAACGCTCTCTTCGAAGCTTTTCAGTTGATACTTTTCCCGCAAAAAAGAAGGAATCGTATCGTCGAGAGCCTCGGCATCGAGCGCCTGCAGTATCAGGGTCCGCAGCTCCGCCTGCGAAAGGCCGGCGGTGGTGGAATAAATCGGCGTCAGAGCCTCTCCGAGCGGCTCGCCCTCCACGACGATGCGGTAGCGCGGGTGCACCATCCAGCCGCCGCGCACTTCGCCGAAGGCGCGCACCCGCAGACCCAGCTCGGCGGCGCGCTCGAATTGCCTTACCTGGCTCCCGTAGAAGTTGAAGAAGCGCAGCGCCACCCCCTCGGCATGCACCACGAGCTGGCGTTTCGGCCGGTAGGCAATCTCGGCGCGCACGACGCGCGCCTCGACCAGGACGGGCTTGCCGACCGGCGCCAGCTCGGGCGGGGTAATCGAGGTCTCGTCCTCGTATCGCAGCGGCAGGTGCAGGATCAGGTCGAAGCGCGAGCGCAGGCCCAGCTTCTCGAGCTTGCCGGCCGTCCCCTTCGACTTCACCCCGCGTGCAGGATCGCGTCGATCTCGACCAGCGCGCCGCGCGGCAACCCCGCCACGCCGACCGCCGCGCGCGCGGGAAAGGGCTCGCGCACGTACTGCGCCATGATCTCGTTAACGCGCGCGAAGTGCGCGAGGTCGGTCAGGTACACCGTCATGCGCACGGCGTCATGCAGGCCCAGGCCTGCCGCGTCCGCCACCGCGGCGAGGTTGCGGAAGACACGGTGAGTCTGCGCCTCGATGCCCTCGGCCATCTGCATCGTCGTCGGGTCGAGGCCGATCTGCCCCGAGACGTACACCGTGGAGCCGCCGGCTTCCCCTCCCACCTTCACCGCCTGAGAGTAGGTGCCGATCGCCGCCGGCGCGTCCTTCGTCTGGATCACGGTCTTCATGAAGACGCCTTCATGCGTGTATCTTAGCCCAATGATTTCCACGCTCGAGAAGCTGCTCGGCACGGCGCGCGACGGCGCGCTGCTGCGCTATTCGCTCGGTCTGGAGTACGCCAAGGCGGGCCGCCACGCCGAGGCAGCGGCGCAGCTTCGCGAGGCCGTCGCCCGCGACCCACTTTACTCCGCCGCGTGGAAGGCGCTGGGAAAGGCGCTATCTGAAACGAGTGCTTTAGGTGATGCCTTGGAAGCCTATCGGCATGGCATCGAGGCGGCAAAGAAGAAAGGCGACCGCCAGGCCGAGAAGGAGATGACCGTATTCGCCCGGCGCCTGGCCCGTGAGATTGAGAAGCGGCGGCTCAGGCCGGAAACAGGCTAGCGAGCGCCTCGCCCAGGCCGGCGACGAAGGTTTCCTTGCAAACGAGGGCGTCGGCGCCGGCGCGCTTGGCCGCGGCGAGCATCTCCGGCGCATGGAAGAGCGCAAGCGCGACCACCGCGGGCGCGCGCGGCCCCGCCTTCACGCGCCGCACGAGCTCGAGGCCGCGCTTGGGCGCGAGCCCCAGGTCGAGCAGCAGCACATCGGGCATCACCGACTCGACGAGCGCCAGCGCCTGGCGAGCCGTGCCGGCGGTGCCGGCGAGAACGAATCCGGGCAGGCTGGCGACGTGGCTCGCGGCCGCGGCGAGGAATGCAGGGCTGTCATCGGCGATGGCGACGCGACGCGATGGAGTCGTGTTCACAACTCGAGACTACGCGCCGCCGCGGCAGGCGAACATCGGGGCCTTCCTTACCCCAGGTTGGGAAATACCCTATCTCCCGTTTATTTCCTCTAGCCGTCGGGGGGAACGAGGCCGGTGCGCAATGCATAGCGCACCAGGCCCGCGACGTCGCGGATGCCCAGGCGGTCCATGATCTGCGCGCGGTGCGTCTCCACGGTCTTTACCGAGAGGTTGAGCAGGAAGGCGATCTCCTTGGTGCTCTTGCCGCTGGCGACGAGCCGCAGCACCTCGCGCTGGCGCGCGGTGAGCAACTCGGGCGCCTGCTCTCCCCCGGGGCGCTGCACATAGCCTTCCACCACCTGGCGCGACACCGCTGGCGAGAGCCAGCTCTCCCCGCGCATCACGCTCCTCAGCGCGAGCTCCAGCTCGCCGGTCGCCGCGTCCTTGAGCAGGTAACCGGCGGCGCCAGCGCGAAGCGCCTGCAGCACGTACTCCTCGCCCGAGTGCATCGAGAGGATCACTACGCGCGCCTCGGGGTGGCGGATGCGCATGCGCGCCGCCGCTTCCAGGCCGGTGATGCCCTTCATGGCGATGTCCATCAGCACCACGTCCGGGCGGCTCGAGGCGGCAAGCTCGATCGCCTCCTCGCCGCTGGAAGCCTCGGCTACCACCTCGACCTCGTCCATGCCGTTGAGGAGCGAGCGGATACCCGCACGCACGAGCGCGTGATCGTCGGCGAGGAGGACGCGGATCATCGGGACGCGGGGAGCCTTAGCAACATCAGGCCGCCTGCTCGCCCTTCACGCGCAGCACCGGGAAGGTGGCGACCACCACCGTGCCCTTTTCCCGGTCGGAGCGCAGCTCGAGCGAGCCGCCGACCAGCGCGATGCGCTCCTCCATGCCGACCAGCCCGAGGCTCGAGTCGGCGCCGCTGCGGGTGCGGATGTCCTCGAGGTCGAAGCCGTGCCCGTCGTCGCGCACCGAAAGCGCGAGCCGGCCGCCGGCGGTAAAGAGCCGCACCCAGAGGTTGCGCGCGTCGGCATGGCGCAGCACGTTGTTGACCGCTTCCTGCGCCACTCGGAAGCAGGCCGTCTCGGTCTCCGGGCCCATGTCGGGCGGCGCGTCGGTGGCGTCGAAATGCGCGGCGATGCCGGCGACGCGCGCCTGACGGTCGAGGTGCGAGCGCAACGCCGCGGCGAGGCCGAGGTCGTCGAGCTGCGAGGGACGCAGGCTGAGCGAGAGCTGGCGCACCCGCTCAAGGGTATGGCGCACCGTCTCGACGCACTCCTCGACGCGCGCGCGCGATTCGAGCTGGATCTTGAGCGCGGTGAGCGCCTGGCCGATATCGTCGTGCAGGTCGCGCGCCAGGCGCCGGCGCTCGTCCTCCTGCACCCCGAACAGGCGCCGCGACAGCGCGCGCAGCCGCTCATGCGAGAGCTCGAGCTCCTGGTTCAGGCGCTCGAGCGCCTCCTGCGCGCGCAGCCGCTCGGTGATGTCGTTGATGACGACCAGCCGCGCCGCTCGCCCGCGCCAGCTGACGAGGTGCCCGACACCGTCGATGTGCAGCGTCTCGCCATTTTTCTTCAGGTGGCGGAAGAGCGCGCGGTTCACCGTTCCCGCGTCGCGGTGCACGAAGTCGCGGAAGATGTGCCGTTCCTCCGGGTGGCGCACGTCGGTGGCGCTCATCTGCAGGAACTCCGAGCTCGTGTAGCCATAGAGGCGCACCGCCGCGTCGTTCACCGCGAGAAAGCGCAGCGTCTCGGCGTCGAACACCCACATCGGCAGCGGGCTCGACTCGAACAGCATGCGGTAGCGGCCGGCCTGCGGGTCGATCTTGTCGACCAGACGTTGCAGGGCGGCGGCGACGAAGCGTAGTTGCTTCACGGACGAATGGTAACGCTGGCACGCGCTTTGCGACTGAGCCCGGCCATGGGCACCCGCCGGGTCATCGGCAAGTCTTACATGCGCCCCCCCGATTTGCACCCGGAGCGGTCGGCGCAGGCGGCCGGACTGCGATATGTGGCGGATGCCGTGCCGGGCATCTCGCGCGAAGGCGAGGCCGGCGCCTTCCGCTACCGGCGCGCGGGCGGCAAGGCGGTGCGCGACGAGGCAACGCTCAAGCGCATCCGCTCGCTCGCCATCCCGCCGGCGTGGCGCGAGGTGTGGATCTGCGCGCGCGACGACGGGCACCTGCAGGCGACCGGCCGCGACGCGCGCGGGCGCAAGCAGTACCGCTACCACCCGCGCTGGCGGGAGACGCGCGACGAGACGAAATACGGGCGGCTGGTCGCGTTTGCGCGGGCCCTGCCGCGCATCCGGCGCCGCACCGGCCGCGACCTGGCACGCCCGGGGCTGCCGCGCGAGAAGGCGCTCGCCGCCGTGGTGCGGCTGCTGGAGGCGACGCTAATCCGGGTGGGTAACGAGGAATACGCGCGCGAGAACGAGTCCTTCGGCCTTACGACGCTGCGCGGCCGGCAGGTGCGCATCGACGGCGCGACGCTGCGCTTCTGCTTCCGCGGCAAGAGCGGCGTGCAGCACGCAGTCGAGCTCACCGACGGGCGCCTCGCGGCGATCGTGCGACGCATGCGCGAGCTGCCCGG
This sequence comes from Burkholderiales bacterium, assembly GCA_029266935.1. Classification (GTDB taxonomy): domain Bacteria; phylum Pseudomonadota; class Gammaproteobacteria; order Burkholderiales; family SG8-39; genus SCGC-AG-212-J23. The sequence goes on along the minus strand of JAQSVY010000043.1, from coordinate 1,365 downwards.
CGAGGAGCTCTTCGGCTATGTCGACGAGGCCGGCGGAACCCGACCGATCGAGTCGGGCGACGTGAACGACTACCTCAAGGCAAGCGCGGGCGAGGCGTTCACGAGCAAGGATTTCCGTACCTGGGCGGGGACGGTGCTCTGCGCGCGCGAGCTGCGCAGGCTCGCGCCGCCCGCCTCCGGCGCCGAGGGCCGACGCCACCTCACCCGGGCGGTGGCGTCCGTGGCCAAGGCGTTGGGAAATACCAAAGCGGTCTGCCGCAAGTGCTACATCCATCCCCGCGTCATCGATACCTACCTGGATGGCCGCCTGCACGACCTGATGAACGGCGCCGCGGAGGAAGCGGCCGTCGTGCGCGTGCTGCGTGCCGAGCCCAGGCCGCAAGCGCCGCTCGGCACACTTCTCCGCCGCTCCATCCAATTGCGAAGGACCCAGGCACGCAGATTGCCGCAGCGCGGCCATGTGGCGTCCGCTCATCGTCCCGCTGCTCGCGCTTAGCACAGCCGCCTGCGCGAGCAACCAGTACGCCGGCTCGGCAGCCGAATCTGGCTCGGCGCGCTGATATGCGGCTTCTTCCCGCACTTGCGCTCCTTCTTTTTGCCGGAACGCTGATGGCGGAAGGCCCCGGCACCCGCATCCGCTCGGGTTCCGACCTGCCCCGCCTGCCCGAGAGCGTGCCGCGCGACCCGGCGAATCCGTGCGCGCGGCTCCAGGGAAACGCCAGGCAACGTTGCCTCGCCGAGGAGCGCAAGCCCATGGAGGCCGGCCGCGCGAGCGGGCCGGAGAGCACCGGCACGGGATCGGGCATCGGAACCGGGACTTCGAGCGGCTCAAGCGGCGGTGCTCCTGTCGGCCCAGGCGCGCCGCGATGACCGGCATGGTGCTTGCGTGTCCCGCGCTGCAATTCCCACCAACCCGTTCCTCAAGAGGAGCATCCAGATGAATGTGAAAGTTCTAGCTTGTGCAACCGCCGCGGCGCTCCTTGCGCTGTCGAGCGCGTCCTTCGCCCAGACCTCGTCGGGCAGCACCGGCGCGCAGACGAGCGGCGGGTCGGGTAGCGCAGCTGCCGGCGGCATGGCGAGCAGCAACTGCGACAACATGATGCCTGCCGAGAAAGAGCGCTGCCTGCGCGAGCGCGGCGCGGTAAGCGGCAGCACCAGCTCCCAGACCACGCCATCGTCCTCGGCAAGCGGCAGCACCAGCTCGCAGACCACGCCATCGCCCACGGCAAGCGGCAGCACCAGCTCGCAGACCACGACGCCCTCGAGTTCCAGCGCCTCGGGCAGCACCAGCTCGCAGACCACGCCTTCGTCCTCGACGAGCGGCAGCACGAGCGGCCAGTCGAGCACCTCGACGAGCACCGGCGC
>JAQSVY010000042.1 GCA_029266935.1 Burkholderiales bacterium | reverse complement strand
GCGAGCAGCACGCACGCGGCCGCCTTCACCGGCATCGGCCCGAGCGCGGTGAAGAAAAGCGCCGCGGCGAGCACGAGCAGGTAGTACTGGAAGCCGGTGTCCCACCCCACGAGCATCACGGCGAGAATGGCGTGCGCGGTCACCTCGAAGAAGGCCAGCATGCCCGCGGCGCGCAGATGCCCTGCGAGGTGCAGCCAAATGAGCGTTACCCAGAGCGCCACGCTCGCCACGTTGATCCAGGCAAGCGCCGTCGCGCCGGCCAGCGCGAACACGCCGATGAACGCGACATGCCAGGCGAGCGCGATGGGATAGCCGTAGCGCGCGGCAGCGTAGTAGCGCGTATTGCCGGGATCGAGCCCCGGCGGCGGCTCGACGAAGCGCCGCGCGATGCGCGCGAACAGCGAGTTCAGTGTCAGCCCCCCTCGGCGGGGATTCTAGCCGCCCAGGGCGCGGAAGAGGTCGGCGACGGCGCGCCCGAGCGCATCTACGACGCCATCGACAGCGGCGTGCTGGCGATGGACGCGTACGTGTTCAGCTAATCCAGCATCACCGGGTCGCCCGCCGCGACGCGACCGGGCTTCACTACCTCCGCGTACACGCCGAACTGCGCGTGCGCGTCCTGGGCAAGGCAGCGCAGGACCTTGGCATCCTCCGGCAAGTCGCCCTGGGCGAGCGTGGTCATGCGGCAGCGCTCCGTCGGCGACGTGATCCTCAGCGTCGCGTCGGCGCCGATGCGCAGGGTCCTGCCGATCCACGATTGCTCCGGATTCCCGTCGCCGGGGACGGCCACGACGATGTTCGGCCTGAAGCGACGCTCGTCGATGCGGCTCTCCGGCAGCTGCAGCCGCAGCCACTCGAGCGCGGCTGTGGTGACCAGATGCACCGCAGAGTCATCGAAATGCGGCACCCGCGCTTCGCGCACCAGCGCGACGCGAGTGCCCAGCGCCGCGGACAGGGCGTCGTGCAGTTGCTGGTCATTCCCGCACAGCCGCCGCCCATCCGGAAACGCGATCTCCGGCCACTCCCCCGCATGGCGGGCGCGCAAGCCTAGCAGTCCATCGATCAGCCGGAACCGCCGGGTGTTCTTGCCGCTGCCGAGCTTTCCCTCCGCATCCTCGACCGCGAACAGGCGATCGCCATGGAAGCCGCGCGCCTGCAACTCGATCTCGCGGCATTCCTCGCCGAGCATGGACTTCACTGGATAGCGCCAGAGCCTGGAGACGGCGCCGATCTGTATCACCGCGGCGGCGCGGTCGCCTTGAGCGAAGGCCTCGCGGCGACCCGGTCGAACCATTCGCACAATTTTGCGTGTCCGGGCCGCCAGAGGAACCCGGAGTTGCGCGCTTCGAGGCCGAGCGCGCAGGCCAACGTGATCTGGATCATGTTGAGCGCGCCGCGCATGAGCGGCTGACCGATCTCACGCTCCCACACGTCCGCCATCCGCTGCGCGCGGGCGGTCTCGTGCTGGATCACGCCCGGCGAGCGCTCGTTCTCCGGCCGCAGTATCTCGCGGCCCCAGACCGAGAGGCCGTCCAGCATGCTTCTCGCCAGGGCCTCCAGGCGGCGCGACTCCCACATTTGATCGCCGCCAGGCAGGTCGAACTGCGGCGCGCCGTCCAGATGATCGAGGTATGCGCAGATGAGCGCCGATTCCTCCATCCCGACGCCATCGTCACGGACGAGATAGGGGACGCGGCCGGATGGATTGATGTCGTAGTACGGACTGTCTGCAGTCCGTGTCTTTGCGGCGATCGTCTCCACTCGGCTTTCCAGCTTCTTCTCAAGGACGACGATGCGCGCCATGCGCGCGTAGGGAGAGCCCGGGGTGATGTAGAGCTTCATTTGCGTAAACGCTACCCCCGCGAATGCTGGAAAGCAACCGACTGGTCAGCCGCCCAGGGCGCGGAAGAGGTCGGCGACGGCAGCGCGCTGGGCGCGCAGGGCCTCGATGCGGGCGACGCGCGCGGCGAGGAGGCCGCGCTCGGCATCGATGACGTCGAGCTGGCTCGCGACGCCCGCCTCATAGCGCAGGCGCGCGAGGCGCAAGGTCTCGGCGAGCGCGGCGGCGCGGGCGGATTCGGCCTCGTAGCTTTCGCGCGCGCGCGTCTGCGCGACGAGCGCGGTGCGCACCTCGAAGAAGGCGGAGCGGATCGCCTGCTGGTACTGGGCGAGAGCGGCGCGCTCGCGCGCCCGCGCCGCCTCGCTGCGCGCCTCGAGCCGGCCGCCGGCGAAGATGGGCTGGGTCACGGCCGCGGCGATGTTCCAGATGCCGGCTGGGCCGGTGAAGAGGTTGGAGAGCGAGGCGCTCTCGGCGCCCAGCGCCGCAGTGAGCGAGATCGAGGGGAACATCTCGCTGCGCGCCACGGCGACGCGCGCGTTCGCGGCCGCGAGGCTGCGCTCGGCCTCGACGAGGTCGGGCCGGCGCAGCAGCAGCTCGGAGGGAAGGCCGGAGGGCAGGACGGCGGGGATCAGGCTCTCTTCGGGCCGCTGGGCGGTCCTGATCGTGCCTTCGAAAACCTCCGCCGGCGAGCGCCCGAGGAGCACCGCGAGCGCGGCCTCCTCGCGCTCACGCTCACGCTCGAGCGGCGGCAGCTGCGCGCGCGCCGCGGCGGCCTCGGCCTCGAGCTGGCGCAGCTCGAATTCCGAGATCACGCCGGCGTCGCGGCGCTTCCTCTGCAGCGCGAGAGATTCTTCCCTTAATTTCAATGTCTGCCTGGTGAGCTCGACCTGCTGCTCGAAGGAGCGCAGCGCGAAATAGGACTTCGCCACCTGCGCCGCGAGCGCGAGGCGCACCGCCTCGCGCGAGGCCTCGCTCGCCTCGAGCTCGGCGCGCGCCGCCGCCACGCCGGAGCGCAGGCGCCCGAAGAGGTCGAGCTCGTACGAGACGTTGACGGTGGCGCGGTAATTCGAGAACTCGCGCGGCACCCCGGCGAAGGAGGTGGCGGTCTCCCGCGAGCTGCGCTGGCGGCTGGCGGCGCCCTCGGCATCGACCTGCGGGAAAAGCCCCGAGCGCGTCTCGCCGAGCACCGCGCGCGCCTCATCGACGCGCGCCGCGGCGATGACGAGGTCGGCGTTCCGCTCGAACGCCTCCCCAACGATCTTCTCGAGGAGAGGATCTTCGTAGATCCGCCACCAACGGCCGTCCTCCGCGAAGCGCGGCGCGGACTCCTTCCACGCGGCCGGCAGCTCGACCGGGGGCCGCTCGTACCTTGGTTGGGTTGAGCACGCCGCCGTGAAGACGATCAACAAGGCCAGTAACTTCCTAGTAACGTGCATGCGGGGCATGATGCGGGTGCTGCACCGGGCCGTGGGTGGCCGAGCGCGCGTGGCCGATCTCTTCCTTGATCTGGGCGGTGGAGCGCTTCTCGGTGAGGTGCCGGTCGGTCATCAGCTTGAAGAACATCGGCACGAAGAAGATTGCGAGGAAGGTGGCGGCCATCATGCCGCCCATCACGCCGGTGCCCACCGAATGGCGCGCGCCGGCGCCGGCGCCCGTGGAGAGGGCGAGCGGCAGCACGCCGAGGATGAAGGCGAGCGAGGTCATGAGGATCGGGCGGAAGCGCAGCCGCGCCGCCTCGACCGCGGCGGCGGAGGCGGAGAGGCCCTCCTCGTGCTTGAGCACGGCGTACTCGACGATCAGGATCGCGTTCTTCGCCGCGAGGCCGAGGAGCGTGACGAGGCCGATCTGGAAATAGACGTCGTTGGTCAGGCCCCGCAACGAAACGGCGGCCAGGGCGCCGAAGGTGCCGAAGGGCATGGCGAGCAGCACCGAAAGCGGCAGGGACCACTTTTCGTACTGGGCGGCGAGGATCAGGAAGACCATGACCACGGCGAGGCCCAGGGCGATGCCCGAGGTGCCGGCGGACTTCTTCTCCTGGTAGGAGGCGCCGGCCCAATCGAGGCTGAAGTCGGGCGGTAGCACGTTGGCGGCGACGCGCTCCACCGCCTCGAGCGCCTGCCCGGTCGACACGCCCGGCTTGCCGGCGCCGAAGATCTTCACCGCGGGCAGGTTGTTGAAGCGGTCGAGCGCGTCGGGGCCCGCGCTGTAACGGATGCGCGCGAGCGACGCGAGCGGCACCATTTCATTGCTCTGGCTCCTGACGAAAATCTTCCCGATGTCGTCGGGACGGTTGCGGTACGCGGGCTCGGCCGACATCAGCACCTGCCAGGTGCGGCCGAACTTGTTGAAGTCGTTGACGTAGTAGCTCCCGAGCGTCGCCGCGAGCGTGCCGTAGAGCTCCTCCAGCGGCACGCCGAGCGCCTTGGCGCGATCGCGGTCGACGTCGACCGAGAGCTGCGGCACCGAGGCGCGCCAGGGGGTCTGCACGCCGGCGAGCTGCGGGTCCTGCATTGCCGCGCCCATGAACTGGCCCATCACCTGGGCGAGGCGCTGCGGGCCGCCCTCCCCGCGGTTCTGCAGATAGAGCTCGAAGCCCCCCGCGGTGCCCAGGCCGAAGATCGCCGGCGGGCCGAAGGCGAAGACGAGCCCGTCCTTGATGTGCGCGGTCTTCATGAAGAAGTCGCCCACCACCTGCGGCGTGGCGACCTCGCGCTCGTCCCAGTGCTTCTGCGTGACGAAGATGGTCGCGGCGTTGTTGCGGAAGCCGCCGGCGAGCAGGTCGAAGCCGCTGAACGCCACCACGTCGAGATTGTTCGGGTTGGACTGGATCGCCTTCACCACCTCGCCCACCACCTTGTCGGTGCGCTCGAGCGTCGCGCCGTCCGGAAGCACCGCGGCGGCGATGTAGAAGCCCTGGTCCTCGTCGGGGACGAGGCTGCCCGGCGTGGCGCGCCACAGCCAGACCGCCGCGGCGACCATCACCGCGAAGAGCGCGAGCCCGACCGTCCCGCGCCGGATGATCCAGGCGACGCCCGACTCGTAGTGGTCGGTGACGCGCCCGAAGCCGCGGTTGAACGCGCCGAACAGTCGATTGGATTTCTGTTTTGGCTTCAAGACAATGACGCAGAGGGACGGCGTCAGCGTCAGCGCGACGATGCCGGAGATCACCACCGCGATCGAGATGGTCACCGCGAACTGCCGGTAGAGCTCGCCGGTGAGGCCGCCGATGAAGGCGATCGGCACGAACACCGCGCACAGCACCAGCACGATGGCGACGATCGGACTCGTCACCTCCTTCATCGCCTTGATCGCCGCCTCGCGCGGCGCGAGCCCCTCCTCGTGCATGATGCGCTCGACGTTCTCCAGCACCACGATCGCGTCGTCGACGACGATGCCGATGGCGAGCACCATGCCGAACAGCGTGAGCGTGTTGATCGAGTAGCCGAGCAGGAACAGGCCCGCGAACGAGCCGATGAGCGACACCGGCACCGCGGCGAAGGGGATCAGCGTCGCGCGCCAGCTCTGCAGGAAGACGAACACCACCACGAACACCAGCGCCATCGCCTCGATCGAGACCTCGACGAAGCGCGTGGTGTCGTAGGGGATCGAGTAGGCGAGGCCCTCGGGGAAGCGCTCGGCGGCGCGCGCCACGGTGCGCTTCACCTCCTCGCCGACCTCGAGCGCGTTGGCACCGGGCTGCAGGAAGATGCCCACCAGCGTCGCCGGCTGCCCGTTGATGCGGCCGATGAACTCGTAGTCGCGCGCCGCGAGCTCGACGCGCGCGATGTCCTTCAGGCGCAGCGCCGAGCCGTCGGCGTTGGAGCGCAGGATGATCTCGGCGAACTCCGTCGGGTCGGCGAGGCGCCCGCGCGTGGTCACCGTGTAGACGAGCTCCTGCCCCGGCGGCGCCGGCGACTGGCCGACCTTGCCGGCGGCGAACTGCGCGTTCTGCTCGTTCAGCGCGCGCACGATGTCGGCGGTGGCGATGCGGTGCTGCGTCATGCGGTCAGGCTTGAGCCAGATGCGCATGGCGTAGTCCTTCGCGCCCCAGTTCACCACCCCGGTGGTGCCCGGCACGCGCTTCAGCAGGTCGAGCACGTTCAGCGTCACGTAGTTCGAGACGTAGATGTCGTTGAAGCGGTTTCCGGGCGAGTAGAACGCCACCACCTGCAGGAAGGCCGAGGAGCCCTTCTCCACCGTCACGCCCTGGCGGCGCACTTCCAGCGGCAGGCGCGGCTCCGCCTGCTTGACGCGGTTGTTGACGTTGAGCGCCGCCTGGTCGATGTCAGTGCCGATCTCGAAGGTGACCTGGATCTGCACCTGGCCGTTCGAGCTCGAGGTCGAGCTCATGTAGAGCATGTTCTCGACGCCGTTGATCTGGTTCTCGAGCGGCGCGGCCACCGTCTGCTCGAGCACCTGCGCCGAGGCGCCGGGGTAGAGCGCCTGCACCGTCACCATCGGCGGCGCGATCTCGGGGTACTGCGCCACCGGCAGGTTGCGCATCGAGGCGAGCCCGGCGATGACGATGAACACCGAGAGCACCACGGCGAAGATCGGCCGGTCGATGAAGAACCGAGAGAACATCTATTTTTTTTCTGCGATTTTGACGGGCGCGCCGGGCCCCAGCTTCATCAGGCCGTCGGTGATGATCCGCTCGCCGCCCTTGAGACCCTCGGTGATGATCCAGGCGTCGCCCGACCACTCGCCCACCTGGACGGGACGCGACTCCGCCTGATTTTGTTCATTTACAAGATAGACAAACTTTCCCTGCGGGCCTTCCAGGACGGCGCGCTGCGGCACCAGCAGCGCGTTCGGCCGCACCGCGCCGTGCAGGATCACGCGTACGAACTGCCCGGGGCTGAGCGCGCCCCCGGCATTGGGCAGCTCGGCGCGCGCCTCGCGCGTGCCGGTGGCGGGCGAGATGCGCACGTCGGTGAAGTCGAGCGTTCCCTTCACCGGATGCAGGCTGCCGTCGGCGAGGCGCAGCTCCACCTCGAACTTCTTCGGCAGGGTGAGCCGGCCCGCCTGCGCCTCCTTCTCCAGGCGCGCCTGCTCGTTGTCGGGGATGCCGAAGTTGACCCAGATCGGGTCGGCCTGCACCACCGTGGTGAGCAGCACCTCCGGCCCGGAGACGAGCGAGCCTTCCGAGCGCAACGCGCGCCCCGCGATCCCCGACACGGGAGATTCGACTTTCGTATATTGCAAATTCAATCTGACTTCGGCAAGGCGCGCCCTCGCCGCCTTGACGTCCGCGGCGCTGATCGCCTCGGCCGACACCGCGTCGTCGTAGTCCTTCTGGCTGACCGCTTTCTCCGCGTAGAGCGGCTTCAGGCGCGCGGCGTTGCGCGCGGCTTGCTCCGCGCGCGCCTCGGCGGCGGCGACGTCGGCCTGGCCGCGCGCGAGCGCCGCCTCGTAGGGCGCGCGGTCAATGGTGAAGAGCGACTGCCCCTTCTTCACCCGCGCGCCTTCCTCGAAGTTGCGCTTGAGGAGGATGCCGGTGACGCGCGCGCGCACTTCCACCTCGCGCGAGCCCGCGGTCTGGCCGACGTACTCGAACGCCACTGGAAGGGACTTCGCGTCGACGGTGACGGCGCTCACTTCGGCCGGCGGCATGCCGCCGCCGGGGCCGCCGTGGGCGCCTTTCTCCTGGCCGCCGGAGGGGCTGCACGCGGCGAGCGCCGGCACAAGCACGATCAGGGCGATCTGTTTGAAACGCATGAACATCTCGGCGAATGCTGGCGGGAGGGGCTGGATTTTACGGCCGAACCTTGCGGCGAATGTTGCACGTGTAACCGAAACGCCCTTGCGCAATGCATAAGAGCAACGGCCGGCGCCGACCATAGGCGCCATGGAAACCATCGATCTTCAGCTCGGCGAGCTGCTCAGCCTGCGCCGCGGGGCGGGGCGGGCAGAACCTGACCGCGCACGCCGGCGCGGTTGGCTAGCGGAACAGCGAGTCGATCTCGCCGCGCTCCAGGCCGATGTCGCGGAGCGTGCGATCGCTGAGCGCGCGCAACTCCGAGCGGGTGCGCGCCGCGGCCCACGAACGCCAGATAAGGAGCACAAACCGCATGGACGCGAGCATGCCCGCCCCCTCCCCCCTGCTCAAACGGATTCGGCGCATCCGATGCATGCGCGCCGCGCATGCGGAGTGCCCGAAAAATCAGGGGCTTGCGGAATCCATTGCGGGCCGGGCGGCGCCGTTATATTTTTTTCGGCCCATGATGCAAAAGCGCACCGCCCGGCGGGAAGACCTCGGGCTGACAGGCCCCGAGTATGCCGTCCTCGCGCGCCTGGACACGCCGCAGAAGATCCAGGCCTTCGTGCACGGCCTGCGACAGAACTTCGAGGTCGACGGCGACACCTGCCGGCCGGTGCGCATGGTGCTGCGCGAGCGCCGCGCGCACTGCATCGAGGGCGCGATGCTCGCCGCCTGCGCCTTCTGGGTGCACGGCGAGCCGCCACTCCTCCTCGACATGCGCGCGGTGCGCGACTTCGACCACGTCGTGGCGGTGTATCGCCGCAAGGGACGCTGGGGCGCGATCTCCAAGACCAACGGCATCGGCCTGCGCTCGCGCGATCCGGTGTACCGGACGCTGCGCGAGCTGGCGATGTCCTACTTCCACGAGTACGCCAACCGGCGCGACCACAAGACCCTGCGCGAGTACTCCCTGCCCTACGACCTGCGCCGCGTCGACCCCGGGCTCTGGGTGAGCGGCGAGAAGAACGCCTGGGAGGTGGCCGAGCGCCTGGACGAGCTACGCCACTTCAAGCTCGTCAACGGCCACCACCTGCAGGCGGTGACGCGGCGCGACCCGTTCGAGCGCCGCGCCTCTCTGCTCCTTCAGTACCGCCGCCCGCGCGCCCTCATCGAGAAGCTCGAGCGGCTGAAGAAGAAGCGGCGCAAGTAGCTATTTCTTGTCCTCCACCTTGCCGATCTTCTGCAGCGCGGCCTTGAGGCGCGCGGCGTCGGCGTCCCAGTACTTCTTGAATTCCGGCGCGTCACGGTAGTCGATCGGCGAGCCCACCTTCTCCATCGCGCCGGAGAAAGTCGGATCCTTCACGGCGGCGCGCACCGCCTCGCGCAGCTTCTGCTGTATCGGCGCGGGCGTCGCGGCCGGCACCACCATGCCCGCCCAGATGTAGAACTCGACGTCCTTGTAGCCGAGCTCCTTGAAGGTCGGGATGTCGGGCAGGAGCTTCAGGCGCTCGGTGCTCCAGCTCGCGAGCGCGCGCACCTTGCCGCCCTTCATCTGCGCCGCGGCCGCCGCGGGCCCGGAGGCGAGCGCCTCGACCTGGCCGCCGAGCAGCGCGGTGAGCGCCGGCCCGCCGCCCTGGTAGGGCACGTGGAAAAGCTTGATGCCGGCGGCGTTGGCGAACATCTCCATCGCCACGTGCAGGGTGCCGTACACGCCTGAGGACGAGTAGTTGATCTTCCCCGGGTTCGCCTTGGCGCCGGCGATGAACTCCTGGATGGTCTTGTAGGGGCTGTCGGCGCGTACAACGAGCACCGTCGGGTCGGCGGTGAGCAGCGCGATCGGGGCGAAGTCCGTGAGCTCGTAGGGCGCCGCCTTGCCGTTGATCGGATCGGATACCGGGAAGATCGAGATCGACGAGAGCGTCATCAGTACGGTGTAGCCGTCGGGCGCGGCCTTCGCCGCGGCGGTCATGCCGACTGCGCCGCCGGCGCCAGTGCGGTTGGTCACCACCACCGGCTGCTTGAGCGTCTTCTCCATCGAGGCGGCGAGCGGTCGGCCGACGATGTCGGCGACGCCTCCCGGCGGGAACGGCACGATCATGGTGATGGGCTTGCCGGGGTAGTCCTGCGCCCAGGCGGTGCTGAAGATAGAGAACAGGAATGCGGCGATCAGGCGTGACATAGGTCTCCTCCTCGGTGCGCAGAGTTTACACGCCGTTACAGCTGTTGCACTTTATCGGTTGGTTGCGGCGCGGCCGGGCGGCAAAGTGGGTGCCATCACAAAGGAGGCACCCGATGCTCAAGAAACTGATCCTCGCCGCAGCCGCCCTGGCGGTCTCCGCCCCGGTGCTCGCCGACCCGCACCACAAGCAGGTCGACCGGCGCCATTTCGACCGCGGGCACCAGCACCGCGGGCACCACTACGGGCATCGCCCGGTAGTGCGCCACGCCCACCGGCCGGTGGTCGTGATGCCCCCGCCGCACGTGTTCTACGCCCCGCCGCCGCGCGTGGTGTACGCGCCTGTGTACCGGCCGGCGCCGATGTACGTGGCCGCGCCGGTGTACCACTCGCCGGCGCCGTACGGCGGCATCTCGATCCGCTTCAACATCCCGTTCTGATCAGTTGTTGAACTCGGCCTTGAATCCGGGCGGCGGCGAGTAGGCGAAGCTGCCGCGCCGGATCACGGCCTCCCGCCCGCCGTTCGCCGCCACCAGCTCAGCCTGGCGGCGCTTGGCGCGCTGGTCGACTTCCATCGGGTCAAGCAGCGACAGCAGCTTCTGGTGCAGGAAGCTCACTTCATGCGTGAACGCCTTGTCCGTGCCCAGGTCCCTCAGCTCCTCGGGGTCCGACTGCAGGTCGAAGAGCTGCGGCCGGTCGGGGTAGCGCACGAAGTAGACGTACTTCCACTTGCCGTGCCGGATCATGTACTCGCCGGCACGCGACGAGGAGGCGTGGTACTCCGAGAGCACGCTGCGCGCGGGAATCGCGCCGAAGAGTGACGTCCCCGACGCCTCCGGCGCCGCCGCGCCGACGCATTGCATCACCGTCGGGTAGACGTCGACATGGCTCACCGGCTCGCGGCGCACCGCGCCCGCCGGCACGCCCGGCCCGGCGAGGATCATCGGCACCTTGGCGGCTTCCTCGTAGAGCACCTGCTTGCCCCACAGGCCGCGCGCGCCCATGTTGTCGCCGTGGTCGGAGGTGTAAAGCACACGGGTGTTCAAATGCAGTCTCAAATCCTCGATTGTTCCGAGGACATGCCCGATGTTCTCATCAAGGGAGCTGATGAGGCCGAAGTAGCCGGCGCGGGCGCGCTTCACTGCCGCCTCGTCGGCGAAGTGCTTGTCGTAGCCGGTGTTCTCGCCCTGATCGCGCACGTACGGATGCAGGTTCTGTTCGCGATAGAGCTTTGGCATCGGGATGCGGTCGAAGGGGTAGCGGTAGTACCAGTGCGGCGGCGCCGTCAGCGGGAAATGCGGAGCGACGAAGGAGACGAACAGCACCCACGGCTGCGCCGCGGGCTGCGCCACCTGCTCGCGCAGCCAGATCTGCGCGCGCGACGCGATCTCGCGGTCGTACCACGTGTACTCCGACTCCCCCGGCCCGGCGAGCGCGGCGAGCTTCTTGCCGTCGGCGCGTTGCGGCATGTCGTCGCCGCGGAGCAGGCCGTAGAGATCGCCCTTCGCCTCGAACACGTTCATCGGCACGATCTCTTCCGAGAAGCCGTTGTCGTCGTCGGTCGAGCGGAAGTGAAGCTTGCCGACCGAGACGACGCGATGGCCCTTGTCGCGCAGCCGATGGTGCCAGCTCGGCACGCTGCCGTCGTAGGGATCGGCATTGTCCCAGAAGCCGATCTGGTGGATGTACTTGCCGATGGCGAAGGCGGCGCGCGCCGGGACGCAGATCGGGCAGGTGGTGTAGGCGTCGGTGAAGCGGGTGCCGCGCGCGGCGAGCCGGTCGAGGTTCGGGGTCTGCACCAGCGCATTGCCCGAGCAGCCCATCCAGCGCGGGTCGTGCTCGTCGGACATGATGATGACGAGATTGGCGGGCGTCATGCCATCCCCACCTGCGGCAGGCGCGGCCGGATGTCGTCGGGCCGGCTGCGGATCATGTCCATCAGCTGGACTTTCATATTCGAAGTCTCAAAAACGTTCTCCATCTCGTGCGGATCGTTGACGAGGTCATACAGCTCGCCCGCCCCGGAGCGCAGGTCCACCGTCAGCTTGTGCGTGCGCGTGCGCACCGTGCGCAGGTCGAGATCCACCCCGGAGCGCGAGGCGCGCAGGTCCCACTCGCTGTAGGCGAAGTCGCGCGCGCCTTTACCGTCCACGAGATTTTTCAACGTGCGCGAATGCTTCGCTTCGAAAGGCACACGGGCGTAGTCGGCAAACGTCGCTGGCAGGTCGAGCGTAGAGACGGGGTCGTTCACGACTTTGCCTTTTGGCACCCCCGGTCCCTGGAGAAGCAATCCGACTCGCAGCAGGCCTTCGTAGGCCATCGGCCCCTTGAGGATCAGGCCATGGTCGCCAAGCCAGTCGCCGTGATCCGTCGAGTAAACAATCAAAGTATTTTCTGAAAGACCAAGTTGCTCCAGATGCAGCAGCATGCGACCGACGTTGTGGTCGATGAGCGAGATCATCCCGTAGTAGTTGGCGATCAGCTCGCGCAGCTGCCGGTCGCTGTGCACCGGGATGCGCGAGTACTCCTCGCGGATCTTGGCGAGGTGCGGGACGATCTGCGGCTTGCCCTCGAGGCTCTGCCGGTGCCACCAGGGCCGGCGCTCGAGATCGAGCATGCGCTCGGGCGGCAGGTCGACCTCATCCGGGTGGTGCATGCGGCTCCACGGGTCGGGCGCGTCGAACGGGTGATGAGGATCCGGGAAGGAGGCCCACACGCAGAAAGATTGGCCTTTATTTTTATTTAAGAACTCTATTGTTCTGTCCCCTATCCACGTCGAGTTGTGGAAGGCGGCCGGCAGCGCCGAGTGGAACGTCTGCATGGCCGTGGAAAGCGGCGGCAGCTTCGTCTCGTAGAGCCGCTGCAGCTCCTCGCCGCGGCCGTCCTTGTGGAACCAGCGCTCGTAGTGCTGCCCGCGCGGCGGCGTCATCGGCGGCCAGTGGTTATGTCCTTCCACCATCAGCTCGACGTGCTCGAAGCCCATGTACGGGCCGGTCCAGTCCTGCGGCTGGTCGGTGTTGCGGCATTCGGGCGTGCCAGTGGGCGCGAAGGTGTGCGAGGTGGCGAAGTGCGCCTTGCCGATGTACCCGGTGCGGTAGCCCGCGCGCGCGAAGGCGCCGGCGAAGCCCGCCTCGCCGATCTCCGGCTCGAGGTCGATGCCGTTGTCGGATACGCCGTGCGTGTAGGGCAGCAGGCCCGTCAGGATCGACGCGCGCGAAGGCTGGCACACCAGGTTCGGCGTGATGCAGGCCGAGAAGCGCGTGCCTTGGCGCGCGAGGCGGTCGAGGTGCGGCGTCTTTACCTTGCGTCCCTCGAACCCGTAGCAGTCGCCGCGCTGCTGGTCCGAGGTGATGAAAAGTACGTTCAACTCAGTTGTCCACCCGCGCTCCGCTCGCCTTCACGACCGGCGCCCAGCGCTCGATCTCGGCCTTGATGAAGGCGGTGTAGGCCTCCGGGGACGCGCTCGGGGTGACTTCCAGGCCGGCACTGTTGTAGCGCTCGATGAGCTTCGGATTCTTCATGGCCTTGACGAACTCGTCGTAGATCTTCTTCACCACCGGCGCGGGTGTGCCGGCGGGCACGGCCGGCCCCCACCACTGCACGGTCTCGAACCCCGGCACGCCGCCTTCCTGGAACGTCGGCGTATCCGGCAGCAGCTTCTGGCGCACCTTGCTCGTCACCGCGAAAGCCTTGAGCCTGCCCGCCTTGATGTGGCCCGCGGTCGGCGGCAGCCCGAGCGAAGCGAGCGGGACGGTGCCGCCCACCACATCGCCGATCGCCTGCCCGCCGCCCTTGTAGGGCACGTGCGTGATGTTGAGGTTGCCGGCGATGTTCTTGAACAGCTCCGCGGCGAGGTGCTGCGGCGTGCCGTTCCCCGGGCTCGCGTAGGCGAGCTTGCCGGGATTCGCCTTCGCGTAGGCGATCAACTCCGGCAGCGTGTTCGCCGGCACCGAGGGATGCCCGACCAGGATGTGCGCGCCGCTGATCATCTGCGTCACGTGCACGAAGTCCTTCACCGGGTCGAAGGTCAGCCGGGCGAAGAGCGAGGGCGCGATGGTGTAGGCGTCGGCGTAGAAGAGAATCGTGTGGCCGTCGGCGTCGGCGCGCGCCACGGCGTCGGCGGCGATGTTGCCGGCGCCGCCGGTGCGGTTCTCGATGATCACCGGCTGGCCGATCGACTCGGTCATGAT
>JAQSVY010000041.1 GCA_029266935.1 Burkholderiales bacterium | reverse complement strand
GAGGGCGAGAAGCTGCTGTTGCGCCGGCTCGGCTTCGGGGTTTCATAATGGCGACAGAGGAACACCCCGGATGACGCTCAAGCTGCTCCTGGCCTTCGATGGCTCAACCTCGGCCAACCGCGCCGCGGAGCTTCTCGCCGGGCACGCGGGCGCCGACGACAAGATCGAGGTGCTGGTCCTCGGCGTCGACCCGCGCACGGCAGCGGCCGGCAGCGCGGCGGTAGAGCCTGCCGCCGCGCGGCTCGCCGAGTCGGGGATCGCCGTGCGGCGGCAGGTGCGGGTGGGGCCGGCGGCGCCGGCCATCCTCGCCGAGGCGCGCCGGCAGAAGCCGGCGGCGATCGTCATGGGAACGCGCGGCGAGGGTGCGTTGCACGGCTTCGCGCTCGGCTCGGTGGCGCTGCGCGTCGTGCACCGTGCGCGCCTGCCAGTGTTCCTGGTCAAGGCGCAGGACCGCCTGCCCGCCGCGTTCGGGCGGCGGCTGCGCGTGCTGCTCGCCACCGACGGCTCGAAGCCCGCGATGCGCGCCGCGCAACGGCTGGTCGCGTGGCGTCCCTGGCTGGGCGAGCTCGAAGTGCACCTCCTGTGGGTGCAGCCGCCGCTCAGCTACCTGCAGACCGTCCTGCCGCCGCACGACGACGTGATCGAGCAGTGGAATACAAAGGAAGGCGGGCGGGCGACGCGCGCCGCCGTCGTGCTCTTTCGCAGCGAGCGCATTCCCACCCATGTGCATCTCAGCGTCGGCGATGCGGCGCTCGAGGTGCGCTCGCTCGCGGAGGAGACCAAGGCCGAGCTGGTGGCGCTCGGCACGCGCGGCCTGGGCGCCGCGCACCACGCGCTGGTCGGCTCGGTGGCGCTGAAGGCGGCGGTGGCGTGCCCGGTGCCGGTGCTTCTCGTCCCGTGAGATGAAAGACCCGTTCGTCCCCGCCGCGGTCGAGGGCTACCTGCAGCGCGTGCATGGGCGCCCGGTGCGCGCGGTGCGCGTCACGCCCCTCGGCGGCGGCCGCCAGGGCGACAAGGGCTACGGCTACGGCATCCCGCTGCGCGTCGACTACGAGCTCGACGGCACGGCGCGGCGCGCCGTGATCGAGTCGGTGCGCCCCGGGCCGTTCGGGCACGAGCACATGGCCGACCGCGCGCAGCTCATGCTCTGGGCGCACCATGCCTTCGGCGCACTGCCCCGCCACGTCGCCTCGCTCGACGTGGGCGCGGTGCGCGATAGCGGCGAGCTGGTGCCGCTGGGCAACGCCGAGGAGCTCTTCATGCTCGCCGAGTTCGTCGAGGGGCACGAGTACGCAGATGACCTGTTGAAGTTAAGAGGCGGGTCCCCGCTCGCTCCGCTTGATGAAGCAAGAGCCGACGTGCTGTGCGACTACCTCGTGGAGATCCACCGCGTAAAGGGCCCGGATCCCGGCCTGTACGTGCGCCGCGTGCGCGAGCTGGTCGGCCACGGCGAATGCATCTTCGGCGTGTCGGACAGCTACCCGGAAGCGCTCGACGTTCTCAAGAAAATCGAGCTGCAGTGCGTGGAGTGGCGCTGGAAGCTGCGCGGGCGAACGCACCGGCTGCGCCAGGTGCACGGCGACTTCCATCCCTGGAACATCATGTTCCGCACCGGCGTGGACTTCAGCGTGCTCGACCGCTCGCGCGGCGAGTGGGGCGACGCCGCCGACGACGTGGCCTGCCTCTCGCTCAACTACCTCTTCTTCTCCCTGCAGCGCTCGGGGCGGCTCGAGGGCGGCTTCGAGCGCCTGTGGCAGCGCTTCTGGCAGCGCTACCTCGAGCGCTCCGGCGACGCCGAGCTCCTCGAGGTCGTGGCGCCGTTCCTGGCGTTCCGCGGCCTGGTGATGGCGAACCCGCTCTGGTACCCGGCGCTGCAGGAGGATGTGCGCCGGAAAATCTTCAGTTTCATTCTGAGCATCCTCGAGCAGCCCCGTTTCGACCCCGCGCGGGCGAACGAGTACTGCGCGTGAGCTTTGCGGTGTGGCTCACCGGCCTGTCCGGCTCGGGCAAGAGCGCCATCGCGCGCGAGCTGCTCGCGCAGCTCCACGCGCGCGGCGTCGACGCCGCCGTGCTCGAGTCCGACGTCCTGCGCACCCAGCTCACGCCCTTTCCGCGCTACGATGAAGCCGACCGGGAATTCTTCTACGGCGCGATGATCGAGATGGGGCTGGTACTGCTGAAAACGCGGCCCGTCCTCTTCGACGCCACGGCGAACCTGCGCAAATACCGCGATGCCGCCCGCAAGCGCATCTCGCGCTTCGCTGAGGTGTACGTCGACACGCCGCTCGAGGTCTGCAGCTCGCGCGACACCAAGGGGCTCTACAAGTCCGGCAAGGCCGCGACCCTGCCGGGCGTGGGCGCGCCTTACGAGGCGCCGCTTTCGCCCGAGCTCACCGTGCACGGCGATCGCGGCACGCCCGCCGCCGCCGCGTCCGGCATCATGGCGCTCCTCGCCGCAAAGGGCTGGATCTAGGGCCGCGATGACCAGACAGAAATCGTCAACGCGCGCCAGTCGCATGCGTTTGCGTAGTGAATGGGGATCCCGGCCGCGCACATCTCGTCGCGCATCTTTGTCCTGCGCGAGCACAGGATCATGCTGGATGCGGATCTCGCCGAGCTCTATGGCGTGCCGACCAAAGTTCTCGTCCAGGCGGTCCGGCGAAACCTCGATCGCTTTCCGTCTGATTTCCTTTTTCGCCTTACCCAACAAGAGCTTGGCGTCTTGAGGTCACAAATTGTGACCTCAAGTTCGGACAGGAATCCGTGGGGCGGGCGACGCAGCCTCCCCTTGGCGTTTACCGAGCAGGGTGTGGCTATGCTGTCCTCGGTCCTGCGAAGCGCTCGCGCCATCGCGGTGAACATCACGATCATGCGTGCTTTCGTTCGCCTCCGTCAGCTCACGGCCGCCAATACCGAGCTCGCCCGAAAGCTGGATGATCTGGAACGGCGGGTGTGCGGCCACGATGAGGCGATCACAAGCATCGTGCGCGCGATCCGGGATCTCGCCGCTCCGGTTCCTTCGACAAAGCTTCGGATCGGATTCGTCTAGCTGGCGCGCCGCAAGGGGATTGATCGGCGTCAATACGCAGGCTTGGCGAGCGCGTAGTCTTCCCATCCATGGATCCGGCAGTCGCGACGCTGCTCGAGGTCGACCGCGAATACCGCAGCAAGGCGGCCGCCGGGCAACTGCAGAGGATCGCTCCCCGCCGCTTCAATCCCGAGCACGAGGCCTGGCTGCCGGTGCTGCATTCGCGGCGCGACGGCCGGCATTTCACCGCGCTGTACTCGAATACCGAGCGCGCCCACGACGTGCACCGCACGCACGACTGGGTGGTGATCTTCTACGACGACGGCCAGTGCACCGTGGTCACGGAATACCGTGGCGCGCTGAAGGGGATGCGGGTGGTGCGCGGGCGCGAGCCCGAGTGCCTGAAGCACTACCGGTCGTTGCCGCGCGAGCTGAGCCTCGAGCCGTCCTTGAGCGCGTCCGACGGGTAGACGATCACCTGCTCGCCGGGCTCGAGTCCCGCTTCGGCGAGGGCTTCGACCGCGTTGCGCCGCGACGTCTTGACGGCGCGCTTGTGCGCGCGGCCCTCCGCCGCCACGAACACCGCCCAGCCGTCGCCGTCGCGGAAGAGCGCGCCGACGGGCACCTTCAGTGCGTCTTCCTGCCGGAAGACCACGATGCTCGCCTCGACGCGGAAGCCGTCGCCTACGGTGTGCACGCGGTCGAGCGGCTCGACGAAGTCGAGCACGACGTTCACGCGCTGTTCCTCGACGCCGAGCGCCGAAACCTTGGTGAAGGCGGCCGGCTCGACCAGGCGCACGCGCGCAGCGAGCGCCGCCACGCCCTGGCCGAGATCGAGGCGCGCCGGCATCCCCGGCCGCAGCGCGACCGCCTCCTGCGACAGCACGTCGACTACCGCCTCGAGGCTGCGCGGGTCGGCCACCTCGAGCAGCGCTGCGCCGAGCGCGACCGCGCCTTCGCTCTTCTGCGCCACCCGCAGCACCACGCCGGCCACCGGCGAGGTCACCGGCCACTTCGCCGTTGGCGCGCCGCCTGAGGCGGTTTCCTCATACCGGCTGAGCGCCGCGCGTGCCTGCTCGACATCGTGGCGCGCCGCCTCCTCGGCGAAGCGCGCCGCGTCGACCGCCCGGTCCGCGGTGCGCAGGGCGAGCTCGGCCTGCTCGAGCGCGGTCCGCGAGACGAAGCCTTCCTTCGACAGCCGGTTCTGGCGCTCGCGGTCGGCGCGCGCCTGGTCGCGCTGCGCGTGCGCCTTCAGCGTCTCGGCGCGCGCGCGGGCGAGCTGTGCCTCGGCGGCGCCGATGCGAGCGCGCAGCTCGCGCTGGGTGCGTGCGTCCAGAAAGGCGGGGGCCGTGGGCGTGAGCTCGGCGACGATCTGTCCCTGCTTCACCGGGTCGCCGACCTCGAGCTGGATGCGCTCGACGTGCCCGGCGAGCGGCGCGGCGATGACGAAGCGATCGCGCACGCGCGTCTTGCCGTCGTCGACGACCGCCTGCTCGAAGGGGCCTTTCGCCACCGCGGCGGTCTCGACCGCGACCGGCTGCGGACGCAGCGCCCAGGCGACGAGCATCGCCAGCGCGGCAAGCGCGATCCCCAGAGCGATCCTGTTGCGTCTTGTCATTCTCGCGTCTTCAGCACGGCGACCAGGTCGAGATTATCGATGCGATTGCGCACCACGAGCGCGCTCAGCGCGCCCGCCGCCACGACCACCGCCCCCGCGTAGACGTAGGTTCCGGGGAAGATGACCAGCGGGAACTGCATCATCTCCTGGGCCATCAGGGCGATGAGCAGCGCCGCGAGCCAGAAGCCCGCCAGGAACCCCAGCGGGATGGCCGCCGCGATCTCGACCGCGAGCTCGCCCAGCAGCAGCACCGACACCTCGCGCCGGGTGAAGCCGAGCACGCGCAGACTGGCGAGCTCCCAGGCGCGCTCGGCGAGCTGGATACGCGCGTTGTTGTAGACGACGCCGACCGCGATGGTGGCGGCGAAGATGCTGAGGACCGTGGTGAAGAAGATCACGTTGCGCGCGCTCGTCTCGCGGAACGTTTCGACGAGCGTGCGATTGACGATCACCACCGCGGCGGCGGGCATCTGCTTCAGCCGCTCGAGCAGCGCCGTCTCCTGCGTGCGCTCCACCGCCAGCCCGGCGCCGGAGACGACCGGGCCTTCGCGCGCCAGCCGGTTCAGGTCCTCCAGGCGCATCCACGCGTTCATGCCGGCCATCTCGCGCACCGTGCCGGTGACGCGCAGCGTCGACGTCACGCGCTTGCCTTCGAGCAGCTCGGCGACGACGGTGTCGCCGGGGCGCACCGCCAGGCGCTCGGCCAGGCGCGCGGTGAGCAGCACGCCCCCGGGCGGCGGCCGCGCCTCGCGCAGGTCGACGTCGAGGATGCGCTGCAGCGTCGCGCCGTCCTCGACGCCGGTGATGCCGGTACGGTAGCTGCGGTGACCGGCGCGCAGGCGCACCGGGATGGCGCGCGTCACCTCGGCCTGGTCCACGCCCGGGAGCCGGGCGAGCTCCAGCCGCACGCTGCGCGGCACGGGCTCGGCGAAGCCGATGTTCACGTCGGCGCGCTGCACCTGGTTGAACTGCACGTCGATAAACCATTCGATGGCGTCGACCCAGAAAGTGCCGGCGATCAGGATCGCCACCGAGCCGGCGATGCCCGCGATGGTGGTCGCCGCGCGCACCGGCCTGCGCTCGAGGTTGCGCATGATCATGCGCTGCGCCGGCGTGAGCAGGTGCGCGTAGCCCAGCCGCTCGAGCAGCAGCGCGCGGAACTGCGCCGGCGCTGGCGGACGCAGCGCCTCGGCCGCGCGCAGGCGCAGGATGCCACGCGTGGCGGCGAACGCGCCGCCGAACGCCGCCCCCAGCGCCGCCCCCGCGCCCGCGAGCGCGAGCCAGCCGGGCATGAAGTAATGGAAGCGCGGGAAATGGAAGAGCTCGGTGTACAGGCCGGTCATGCCCCTGCCCAACCACCAGCCCAGGCCGATGCCGACGAGCGTGCCGAGCAGCACGATGACGGATGCGAACTCGAGGTAGTGCCAGGCGATCCAGCGGTCCTCGTAGCCCAGGGCCTTGAGCGCGGCGATCTCGCCGCGCTGCGCGTGCACCTGGCGGTGCAGCACGACGTTGAGGATGAACGCCGCGACCAGAAGGAACACCGCGGGCAGCACGGTGCCGAAGATGCGCTGCTGGCTGATCTCCTGCGTGATGATCTTGTGCGAGATCTGCTCGTCCCGCCCCACCGCGCCGAAGCCGCCGTAGGGCTTCAGTATGGCGTCCAGCCTTTCAATCACGCTTTCCGCAGAGACGTCTCTTGAAAGGCGAAGCAGCACCGAGTTGAACGCGCCTTCCATGTCGAAGGCCGCGGCCAGGTTGCGCGCGTCCATCCACAGCACCGCGAACCATTCGTCGTCCGGCATGCCGCCGCCGCGCGTGGCGAAGATGTACTCCGGGCTGAGCGCGGTGCCGACCAGCGTCAGGCGCTCGAGCTTGCCGTTGAGCAGCACGTCCAGGCGGCCGCCCAGCGCCAGCTCGCGCGCCTCGAGAAAGCGCTGGTTCACCACCACCTCGCCGCGCGCGCCCGGCGCCGGCCAGCGGCCGCTCGTCAGCGTCAGTCGGTTCATGCCGCCGGGATGCTCGAGGTCGTGGCCGATCAGGCGGGCGATCATCGGCGGCACCACGCCCGGAATGGAGAGCTGCGCCTCGCGCACCACGCGCGTCTGCGCCTCCACCACGCCCGGCATCGCGCGGATGCGCTCGGCGAGCGACTGCGGCGCGCGCTTGGCGGTGGCGAAGACGTGCGGAAAGCGCGCCGTGTCGTAGTAGTTGTCGCGCGACCACAGCAGCGAGCCGTAAGTCGAAAAGGAGCCGATGAAGCCGCCGATGCCGCAGGCGATCACCAGCGCGATCGACACCACCTGGGTCTTCAGGGCCCAGAGGTCGCGCAGCAGCTTCCGGTCGAGAGAGGAAAATGAGGCTTTCACCAGGAGATCTCCGCCGGCGTGAGCTTGCGCTCGGGCCGCGTCTCGCCGACGATTCGGCCGTCGCCGAGCTTGAGCACGCGGTCGGCCATGCCGGCGATCGCGGCGTTGTGGGTGATCACCATCGCCGTGGTGCCGAGCTCGGCGTTGATCTTCGCGATCACCTCGAGCACGAGCTTCCCGGTCTCGTAATCGAGCGCGCCGGTCGGCTCGTCGCACAGGAGGACGTCGGGACGCTTGGCGATGGCGCGCGCGATGGCGACGCGCTGCTGCTCGCCGCCGGAGAGCTGCGAGGGAAAGTGGTCGAGCCGCTCGGCGAGGCCCACCCAGGCGAGCGCCTCGGCGGCGCTCATCGGGCTCGCGGCTATGTCGGTGACGAGCGCGACGTTCTCGCGCGCGGTCAGGCTCGGAATGAGGTTGTAGAACTGGAACACGAAGCCGACGTGCTCGCGCCGGTAGCGCGTCAGCGTCGCTTCGTCGGCTCTCGAAAAGTCCTTCTGTTGAAAGGAAATCGAACCGGAAGTGGGGGTGTCCAGCCCGCCGAGCAGGTTGAGCAGGGTCGACTTGCCGCTGCCGGAGGGCCCGAGCAGCACGATGAACTCGCCGGCGCGCACCTCCAGGTCGACGCCGCGCAGCGCGTGCACCTCGGCCTCGCCCATGCGATAGACCTTGGTGAGGCCGCGGGCGACGAAGACCGGAGCGGCGCTCAGAGGCGTTTCACCACGCGGACCAGGCCGGGCTCCTCGGGCATGTCCTGCACCGCGAAGCCGAGGGCGCTGACGAAGCCCAGCATGTCGGCATTGTCGCGCAGGACCAGGCCCTCCATGGTCTCGAAGCCGTGCTCGCGCGCCGCGCGCATGAGCTCGGCCATCAGGAGCTGCGCGATGCCGCTGTGGTGCCAGTCGTCGGCGACGACGATGCCGAACTCGCAGCTGCGGCCGTCGGGATTGGCGAGGTAGCGCGCGTCGCCGACCAGGTGCGGTTCGTCCTCGATGCTCGCCTCGCAGACGAAGGCCATGTGCCGGTCGTAGTCGACGTGCGTGAAGAAATGCACCAGCCCCTCGCCCTGCGGGAAGGCATAGCGCATGAAGCGCCGGCGGCGCGTGTCGCCCGAGAGCGCATCGAGGAACTCGTGCTCGCGCGGCTCGTCGTCGGGCCGGATCGGGCGGATGAGCACAATGCGGCCGTCGGCAAGGCGCCGCTCGCGCGCGAGGTGCGACGGGTATTCGGCCATTTCCGGATTCTCGCCGGGGCGGCGGGCACGGCGGTTGATACATGTCAAAACGGCCCCGGCGCAGCGACCGACAATGGATTCTTCGAAAGGAGTTCCAAGTGAAACTCAAGCATGCCCTCTTCGTCGTCGTCGCCGGCGCGCTGCTGCTTCCCGTGCCGGCCGTGATGGCGCAGGACCGGGACCAGACGCAGTCGCGGCAGACGATCCAGGACCGCGACATTTACGGCTACCAGCTGATGACGCCGCAGGAGCGC
>JAQSVY010000339.1 GCA_029266935.1 Burkholderiales bacterium | reverse complement strand
CGCCCGCGCGGGGCGGCGCTGCGCCGCTTCCAGCTGCTTTTGGACGGCGAGCCCCGCCTCGACCGCTTCGGTGGCGCTGTCGAACACGGCGAGCACCGAATCGCCCGCCGTATCGACCACGCGCCCCTGGTGCGATCGCGCCTGCGCGCGGAACACCTCGCGGCAGGCATCCAGCGCCGTCAGCGCGCCCCGCTGGTCCGCCGCCATGAGGCGCGAATAGCCCGCCGCATCCGCGGCGAGGATGGCGGCGAGGCGCTGCTTCACGCCTGCTTCACCACCTTGCCCCAGGTCTCGTGCTCGGCCTTGCCGAAGGCGGCGAGCTCCTCGGGCGTGCCCGGCGCGGCCTCCAGGCCCTGCTTGTTGAGCAGGTCCTTCACTTCGGGCGCGCCTAGCGCCTTGACGATCTCGCGATGCAGGCGGGCCACGATGTCCTTTGGCGTCTTCGCCGGCACGTAGTACGCGTACCAGTTGGTCGCCTGGTAGCCGGGATACATTTCGGCCACGGTCTGCACTTCCGGCATGAAAGGATCGCGCTTCGGGCCGGTGGTGGCGAGCGCCTTCGCCTTGCCCGCCTTCACGTGTGGGCCGGCGGCGACCGGGGTCGCCATGTAGGCGTGGATCTGGCCGCCGAGCATCGCCTGCATCGCCGGGCCGCCGCCCTTGAAGGGCACGTGCACGATGTCGATCTTCGCCATCATCTTCAGCAGCTCCCCGGCCAGGTGGCCGGCGCCGCCGATGCCCGAGGAACCGTAGCTGTACTTGCCCGGGTTGTCCTTGGCGAGCTTGATGAACTCGGCGAGGGTGTTCGCCGGCACCGAGGGATGCACCACCACGAGGTTCGGGAACACCACGGCCATGGTGATGGGCGCCAGGTCCTTCAGCGGGTCGTAGGTGAGCGGCAGCAGGTGCGGGTTCACCGCGATCGCGCCGACGTTGGCGAGGTAGATGGTGTAGCCGTCGGGGGCGGCCTTCACCACGTGGTCGGTGGCGATGTTGCCGCCGGCGCCGGCCCTGTTGTCGGTCAGCACCTGCTGGCCGAGCTGATCGCCGAGGGTCTTGGCGACGATGCGCGAGACCGTGTCGGTGCCGCCGCCGGGGGCGAAGCCGACCACGGAAGTGATCGGTTTCGTGGGGTACTGCGCCGACGCCGACGTGGCGGCTAGTGCAAGGCCGACGAGCAATAGCTTGGCTTTCATCAGACGACTCCTCCTTTGTGCAGGTCTTCGATTTGTCCTTCGTTGTAGCCGAGCTCGCGCAGGATCTCGTCGGTATGCTCGCCCGGGTCCGGCGTCGGCGCCGCCACCGTGGCGGGGGTGCGCGACAGGCGCGCCGGCTGCGCAAGCAGCTTGTAGCGGCCGAGCTTCGCGTGCGTCACCTCGGTCGCGGCGCCCAGGTGCTGCACCTGCGGGTCGGCGAACACCTGGTCGACGCTGTTGATCGGCCCGCAGGGCACGCCGGCGGCGTTCAGGATTTCTATCCAGTCCTTTGCGCTCTTCCCTGACAACGATTCATTGATCGCGGCGTTGAGCGCCTGGCGGTTCTTCGCGCGACTCTCGCCGCCCTTGAAGCGCTCGTCGGAGAGCAGGTCCTCGCGGCCGATCGCCTTGGCGAGCGCGCGCCACTGGCCTTCGCCGGAGGCGGCGACGTTCACATGCTGGTCGGGTGATCGTTGCCGACTTGTGGGGGCACCTCGCCCTTCATGAGGAAGCGTGCCGCCTGGAAATCGAGCAGCGCGATTCCCGCCTGCAGTAGCGAGCTCTGCACCCACTGGCCGCGGCCGGATTGCTCGCGCTCGAGGAGCGCGGTCATGACGCCGAGCGCGGCGAACAGCCCCGCCGCGAGGTCGCAGATCGCCGCGCCGGTACGCATGGGCCCCTGGCCGGGGGCGCCGGTGACCGACATGAGGCCGCTCATGCCCTGCGCGATCTGGTCGAAGCCCGGCCGGTCGCGGTAGGGGCCGTCCTGGCCGAAGCCGGAGATGCTGGCGAGGATGATCCTCGGGTTTATCTTTTCCAAAGAAGAATAATCAATTCCAAGGCGGTACTTGACGTCGGGGCGATAGTTCTCGACCAGCACGTCGGCGCTCTTCACCAGGCGCGCGAGCACGTCGCGCGCCTGCGGCAGCTTGAGGTTCAGGGTGAGCGAGCGCTTGTTGCGATGCAGGTTCTGCACGTCGGGGCCGTGGCGCGGCCCGCCCATGCCCTCGTTCGGGTCGACCCCCGGGGGAGACTCGACCTTGATCACGTCGGCGCCGAAGTCGGCGAACTGGCGCACGCAGGTCGGGCCGGCCCGCACGCGGGAGAGGTCTAGAATGCGCAGGCGCGAAAGCGCGGGCGAAGCGACGATCTTGGACATGGCTGGAATATTCTAGCCGTCCCCGTGTTCAGCCCTTTCGAGGAGGGATCGACCATGACCAACCTGTTGAAATCCGCCGTCGCCGCATTCGCCATGCTCGCGCTCGGCGCCTGCGCGACCTACAAGGACACCATGCCCGCCTGGATGCCCGGCAGCAGCGCGGTGAGCGTGAAGCTCTCCGGCGCCGAGGAAGTGCCGCCGGTCAGCACCCAGGGTTCGGGCAGCGGCAGCCTGCGCCTTGCCGAAGACGGCACCGTCACCGGCAGCGTCAAGACCACCGGCGTGCAGGGCACGATGGCGCACATCCACCAGGGCGCGAAGGGCCAGAACGGCCCGGTCATCGTGCCGCTCACCAAGAACGGCGACACCTACAGCGTCCCCGAAGGCCGCAAGCTGACGGCGGCGCAGATGGAGGCCTGGAAAGCGGGCAACCTCTACGTCAACGTGCACACCGCCGCGAACAAGGGCGGTGAAGTGCGCGGCCAGATCAACCCGTAGCAGCCTTCGCTGCACTCGCGCCGGCGATGCGGCCGAACACCGAGCCATTGGTGAGGCCGCTGCCGCCGGGGTAGTTGAACCAGAAGATGCCGCCGACGAGCTCCCCGGCCGCGTACAGGCCGGGAATCGGCACGCCGTCCGTGCTCATCACCTGGGCGTCGGTATTGATCTTCAGTCCGCCGAAGGTGAAGGTGATGCCGCAAGTGACGGCGTAAGCCTCGAACGGCGGCGTGTCGAGGGTGTTGGCCCAGTTCGACTTGTTGATCGCGAGCCCTTCGGTGCGTCGGCCATCCTTGACGTTGGGATTGAACGGCACGTCGGTGCGCACGGCGGCGTTGTACTCCCGTACTTCCCGCAGAGCTGTTTCGCCATCGGTGTCCTCGAGCTTGCCGCAGAGCTCCTCCAGGCTGTCCGCCGTGTGCTTGGTGACCTGGCGGATCTTGTATTCGTCGCGCAGCTGCGCCTTCACCTTGGCGTCGAAGATCTGCCAGGCGAATTGCCCGGGCTGCGAGAGGATGACGCGCCCGTACTTGGCGTAGGTGTAGTTGCGGAAGTCCGCACCTTCGTCCACGAACCGCCTACCGAGCGCGTTGACGTACACGCCCCACGGATAGGAATGCTTCTGGAACTGGTCGCCCACCGCGAGGTCGCCGAACTCCGGGGCATTCCTCTCCCAGGCGACCGCGTGGCAGCCCGACCAGTTGCCCGTGGGCGCCGCGCCCACCTCGAGCGCCATGCGGATCACGTCGCCGGTGTTGAACCGCGTGCCGCGCACCTTGGCGAGCTCCCAGTTAGGTCCGAGGTAGCGCGCGCGCCACTCGGGATTCGCCTGGAAGCCGCCCGCCGCGAGCACGACGGCCCGGCTCTTCACCTGGGTCGTCTTGCCTTTCCGCTTCACGACAACGCCTTGAACCCCCTCGTCATCGACGAGCAACGAGACCGCTCGCGCGCCGTACCAGACCTCGATGCCGTTCTTCTTCGCCGCCGCGCTGAGCGACTCGACGAGCCCCGGCGCGCCATGTCGTCGAGGAACTGCTCCTCGGTGTAGGCGCCGAAGTCAGTGCGGGCGATTTCTTCCTCCGTCAGGTCCGGAATCACCTGCTTCAGGTCCTCGACGCCCCGGTAGGCGACGCGCATCAAGCCTGCCGTGAAGCGCGAGTTCCCGCCCGCCTCGTCTTCCGGCGCGCGCTCGAGCACAAGCACCTTCTGCACCTTCTCGCGCGCGGCAAGCGCCGCGCAGAACGCGGCATTGCCCGCGCCTACTACCACCACGTCATAGCGGTCCATCACTGGGCTTCCTGGCAGAACTGTCGTGTGTACTGTGTCGGGTCGATGACCTCGGACACGTTCACGCGGCCGCCATAGTACGATGCGCGGCGGCAGATGAGCGATACCCTTGCCTTCATCGGCTTCGGCGAAGCCGGCCAGACGATCAGCCGCGGCCTGCTCGGCGAGGCAAAGCCCGTCATCCGCGCCTACGACATCCTGTTCGACGATCCGGCGAACGCCGGCAATCTCACGCGCGCGGCGCAGGCGATCGGCGTCGGCGTCGCGCGCGACCACGCCGACGCAGTGCGCGGCGCGGACCTGGTCTTCCTCGCAGTGACAGCGAGCTCCAG
>JAQSVY010000338.1 GCA_029266935.1 Burkholderiales bacterium | reverse complement strand
CCGCTAATGGAAGCCGAACGCATCAACCAGATCGCCTCGAGCCTCACCGACCTGCAGGCGCGGTCGGCGGAGCTGCGGAGGTATCTTTGACTTCGACGGCAAGAAACAGCGTCTAGCCGAGCTCGACGAGCTCCTCGCCGACCCCAAGGTGTGGAGCGACGCCAAGCGCGCCCAGGAGCTCGGGCGCGAGAAGAAGTCCCTCGAATCGGTGGTCGCCACCCTCGGCCGGGTCGATAGCGGCCTTTCCGACTCCAAGGAGCTCTTCGAGCTGGCGCGCGACGACAAGGACGACGCGACACTGGAAGAAATTTTCACGGAAACAAAACGTTTGGAGGCCGAGGTCGCGGGGCTGGAGTTCCGCCGCATGTTCTCCCATCCTCTAGACCGCAACAACTGCTTCGTCGACATCCAGGCGGGCTCGGGTGGCACCGAGGCGCAGGACTGGGCCTCCATGCTCGAGCGCATGTACCTCAAGTACTGCGACCGCAAGGGCTTCAGCGCCGACGTGCTCGAGCACACCGCGGGCGAGGTGGCCGGCATCAAGAGCGCGACCCTCAAGGTAAGCGGCGACTATGCCTACGGCAGCCTGCGCACCGAGACCGGCGTGCACCGCCTTGTGCGCAAGAGCCCCTTCGACGCCAACGCCCGCCGCCATACCTCGTTTGCCAGCGTATTCGTCTATCCCGAGGTCGACGAATCGATCGAGGTCGACATCAATCCGGCCGACCTGCGCATCGACACCTACCGCGCCTCCGGCGCCGGCGGCCAGCACGTGAACCGCACCGACAGCGCCGTGCGCCTCACGCACCTGCCGACCAACATCGTCGTGCAGTGCCAAAGCGATCGCTCGCAGCACCGCAACCGCGCCGAGGCGATGTCGATGCTGAAGGCGAAGCTCTACGAGCTGGAGCTCAGGAAGCGCCTCGCCGAGCGCGAGAAGCTCGAGGAATCGAAGACCGACATCGGGTGGGGCCACCAGATCCGCTCCTACGTGCTCGACCAGTCGCGCATCAAGGACTTGCGCACCGGCGTCGAGAAGGGCGCCACGCAGACGGTGCTCGACGGCGACCTCGACGACTTCATCAGCGCCAGCCTCAAGCAGGGAGTCTAAGAAGATGGAAGAAGACAACAAGCTCATCGAGGAACGGCGAGAGAAGCTGAAGGCGCTGCGCGCCGCCGGCCAGGCTTATCCGAACGACTTCGTCAGGAAGGACTTCGCCAAGGATCTCTCCGATGCCTATGGCGGGAAAACCAAGGAGGAGCTCGAGAAGGCCGCCGTGCGCGCCTCGGTCGCCGGCCGCATGATGCTCAAGCGCGTGATGGGCAAGGCGAGCTTCGCCACGCTGCAGGACGGCTCGGGCCGGATACAGGCTTACATCTCCAACGATGTCACCGGGGAGAACGATCACGAGGCCTTCAAGCACTGGGACCTCGGCGACATCGTGGCCGTCGAAGGCAGGCTCTTCAAGACCATGAAGGGCGAGCTCACCGTGAACGCGGAGAAGGTGCGCCTCCTCGCCAAGGCGCTGCGCCCGCTGCCGGAGAAGTTCCACGGCCTCACCGACCATGAGATGCGCTACCGCCAGCGCTACGTCGATCTGGTGATGAACCCGCAGGTGAGGGACGTATTCCTGACAAGAACCAAGGTGATCCAGTCGATCCGGGAAACCCTCGCCGCCGAAGGCTATCTCGAAGTAGAGACGCCGATGATGCAGCCGATCCCCGGCGGTGCCGCGGCGCGGCCGTTCAAGACGCACCACAACGCGCTCGACATGGACCTCTACCTGCGCATCGCGCCGGAGCTCTATCTGAAGCGCCTTGTGGTGGGCGGCATCGAGCGCGTGTTCGAGATCAACCGCAACTTCAGGAACGAGGGCATCTCCACGCGCCACAACCCCGAGTTCACGATGCTCGAGTGGTACT
Organism: Burkholderiales bacterium; assembly: GCA_029266935.1. Classification (GTDB taxonomy): domain Bacteria; phylum Pseudomonadota; class Gammaproteobacteria; order Burkholderiales; family SG8-39; genus SCGC-AG-212-J23. Next base: position 1,955 of record JAQSVY010000338.1, on the reverse strand, counting down.
GCGCCTACGAGGACTGGCAGTACATGATCGACCTCACCGAGCGCCTCGTGCGCGCCGCCGCCGACAAGCCGACCGTGACCTACCAGGGCAGGGAGCTTGATTTCGGCAAGCCGTTCGCGCGCGTGACCATCGCCGACGCCATCCGCCGGCAGGGTATCGAAGGAGACCTGCGCGATCGGGATTTTCTCGCTTCAAGGCTGAAATCCTTGAATGTGGAGCTGACCAAGGAGCACGGATGGGGGGCGCTGCAACTCATGCTCTTCGAGACCGTCGCGGAGAAGCATCTGGTGCAGCCCACCTTCGTCACCGACTTCCCGGCGGAGGTGTCGCCGCTCGCGCGCCGGCGCGACGCCGACCCGGAGCTCAGGCGACCAGGAGGCGATGTTCTACGACGCCGACTACGTGCGCGCGCTCGAGTACGGCATGCCGCCCTGCGCCGGCGCCGGCATCGGCATCGACCGGCTGGTGATGCTGCTCACGGACAGCCCGAGCATCCGTGACGTAATTCTCTTTCCCCACATGCGACCCGAGGGCTGAGCTGCTCCCGTCTAGATCCGCAGCGCCACCAGCCCCGCCATGACCGCACCGGTGGCGAGCAGCCGCCGGGGCGTCATTTTCTCATGGAGGAAAATGGCGCCGAGAATGGCGCCGAAGATCACCGAGGTCTCCCGCAGCACCGCCACCAGCGCGATCGGCGCGCGCGTCATGGCCCACAGCGCAATGCCGTAGGCGCCCACGGCGCAGCTGCCGCCGACCACGGCGCGCAGCGAGTGGCGCCGGAAATGCGCCGGCACCCCGGCGCCGCGGCGCGCGAGGCCATAGAGGAGGATCACCACGCCGTTCGCGGCGAAGAACCACAGTGTGTAGCTCACCGGCGCCCCGGAGAGGCGCGCGCCGTGGCCGTCGATCAGCGTGTACGCGGCGATGACCACGGCATTGCCGAGCGCGAACCACGTCGCGCGCCGGTCGTGCCGCCCGGAAGCAAAGGCGAGGATGCCGACGCAGATGAGCGCCACGCCGAAGGTTTCCATCGGCGGCAGCACCTCGCCGAACGCGACTGCGCCGACCATCGCGACGATCATCGGGCCGCCGCCGCGCATCACCGGGTAGGTGTACGACATGTCGCCCCAGCGGTAAGCGCCCGCAAGGCAGACGAAGTAGAGGATGTGCACGAGCGCCGAGGCGGCCACCCACGGCCACGCAGCCGGCGCGGGGGCGGGAAGAAAAAAGGCGGCGATGAGCGCCACCAGCCCCGAGCCGACGGCGATATTCACCGTTTCGAGCTCCTTGTCCTTGCCCGCCTTGACGAGCACGTTCCAGCTCGCATGCAGGAGCGCGGCGCCGAGCACCGCGGCGGTCACGCCGGCGGAGATCTCCACGCGCTAGAGGATCACCTGATCGATGAGCGGCGCCATGCGCTCGACGGCGGTCCTGCCTTCGGCGATCGCCTCCTTCGCGCGGTGGTAGTCCATCGTGGCGAAGTCCGGCAGCAGCGGCGTGATCAGCACGTCGGCGGGCTCGCCGGCCAGGCGGCTGCGCGCCACGCGCTGCTCGACGATGTCGAGCGAGGTCATGAATACCTCGAAGATCGACGGGATCCTCGGGTCGGCGGGCCGGGTCTCGTCTTGGCCGGCCGGCACGTCGCGCGTGTTGAGCGTGCGCTTCGCGCGGTCGCGATAGGGGCCCAGCTTGCCCCAGCTCAGGTCCACGGCGATGACGAGATCCGCACCCATCGCGCGGCACATCGACACCGGCACCGGGTTGACCAAGCCGCCGTCGACCACCACCACGCCGGCGCGGATGACGGGCGTGAACAGGCCCGGCATCGCGCACGAGGCGCGCACCGCCTCGAGCACCTTGCCCTGGCGCAGCCACAGCTCGCGCCCCGAGGCGAGCTCGGTCGCCACCGCGCCGAAGGGCATGTCGAGCTCGGCGATGTCGGCGTCCCTGAACGT
>JAQSVY010000337.1 GCA_029266935.1 Burkholderiales bacterium | reverse complement strand
GTCCTTATCGCCGTGCAGCTTCCGGCGCTTGCGCAAGAGCGCGGTCAGTTCTATTTCGGGGCGGGCCGCTTCTCGCCCGAGAGCAACTCGCAGCTCGCCAACCCGAGCGGCCAGCATGCCCTCTTGGTGGGCGGCGGCGGCCGATTCAGCCCGCGCATCTCCTGGAACGTCGAGTACCAGAACTTCGAGCAGCGCGTCGACACGCCGGCGAGCTTCGGCCGGCCCGGGTTCCTGGTCAGCCAGTCCGGGCGCTCGACGATCGAGACCTGGAGCGTGAACGCGCTCGTCAAGGCGACCCTGCCGCTCGGCTGGCTGGACCTCTACGCCGGAGCGGGGCCGGGCTATTACCGCTCCACGTTTGTCGTCCCGCGCCAGGCGCTGATCTTCTTCGAGCAGGACATCAAGCGCACCGATAGCGGCATCGGCACGCACTGGGTGGCCGGCGCCGAGCTCCGTCTCGGCGAGCGCTGGGCGCTGGGTTTCCAGTGGCGCAAGGCGTCCTTCAAGGCCTCGTTCGGCGCCGAGATTCCGGGCGAGGTGCAGGTCGGCGGCGGGTTCGGGCTGGTGCAGCTGCAGCGGGTGTTCTGAGGCGCCGCTCGCAAGCCACCACGGAGCCAACGATGATCGCCAGGACAACGTAGCCGATGAATGTCGCGACGCCAATAAGAAGCGCCTTGCCCCGGGGCCTGCTCGCCCGCGGCGGCGAAGTACCAGGAAGGGGCGCTTTCGCCCCTGGGTTCCTGGCCTGGCATCGCCGTTTTAGACGATGTCGAGGTGCTCGATGCCCTTGGTGAGGTCCTTGTCCTTCATTTCCTTGCCGTGCAGCTTGATGTTGAGGCGCACCTCGTTGGTGGAGTCGGCGAAGCGCAGCGCGTCCTCGTAGCCGATGCGCCCGGCCTCGTAGAGGTCGAACAGCGCCTGGTCGAAGGTCTGCATTCCCATCTCGCGCGACTTCTTCATGATCTCCTTGATCTCGTGGATCTCGCCCTTGAAGATGAGATCCGAGATGAGCGGCGAGTTCAGCAGCACCTCGACCGCGGCAGCGCGGCCCTTGCCTTCGCGCCGCGGAATCAGGCGCTGGGAGATCACGCCCTTGAGGTTGAGCGACAGGTCCATCAGTAACTGCTGGCGCCGCTCCTCCGGGAAGAAGTTGATGATCCGGTCCATGGCCTGGTTGGCGTTGTTCGCGTGCAGCGTGCCCAGGCACAGGTGGCCGGTCTCGGCAAAGGCGATGGCGTGCTCCATCACTTCGCGGTCGCGGATCTCGCCGATCAGGATCACGTCGGGCGCCTGGCGCAGCGTGTTCTTCAGCGCCGCTTCCCAGGAGTCGGTGTCGACCCCGACCTCGCGCTGCGTGACGATGCAGTTCTTGTGCGGGTGGACGAACTCGACCGGGTCCTCGATGGTGACGATGTGGCCGTGCGAGTTCTCGTTGCGGTAACCGATCATCGCCGCGAGCGAGGTGGACTTCCCCGAGCCGGTGCCGCCGACGAAAATCACCAGGCCGCGCTTGGTCATGGCCACGTCCTTGAGCACGGCCGGGAGGTTCAGGTCGTCGAAGTTCGGGATGGTGGTGGTGATAACGCGCAGCACCATGCCGGTCGCGCCCATCTGCACGAAGCAGTTGACGCGGAAGCGGCCGATGCTCGCCGGGGCGATGGCGAAGTTGCACTCCTTCTTCGCCTCGAACTCGGCTGCCTGCTTGTCGTTCATCACGGCGCGCACCAGCATCGCGGTATGCTGCGGCGAGAGCGCCTGCTGCGACACCGGCGTCATCCTGCCGTCGATCTTCATCGCCGCGGGGAAGCCGGCGGTGATGAAGAGGTCAGAGCCCTTCTTCGCCACGAGCGCGCGGAGCAAGTCGTAGATGAACTTGGTTGCCTGTTCGCGTTCCATGTTCTACCCCGCAAAGTTGTCTTTGTTGGCGGCCTTGCCGCGTGCCTCGGCCATGGAGATGAGGTTGCGTTGCACCAGTTCCTGCAGGTTCTGGTCGAGGGTCTGCATGCCGGTCTGCCGCCCGGTCTGGATCGCCGAGTACATCTGCGCGATCTTGTTTTCGCGGATCAGGTTGCGGATCGCCGGCGTGCCGATCATGATCTCGTGCGCCGCGATGCGGCCCGAGCCGTCCTTAGTCTTGAGCAGCGTCTGCGTGATGACGGCGCGTACCGACTCCGAGAGCATGGCGCGTACCATCTCCTTCTCCGCCGCCGGGAACACGTCCACGATGCGGTCGATGGTCTTCGCCGCCGACGAGGTATGTAGCGTACCGAACACCAGGTGACCGGTCTCCGCGGCGGAGAGCGCGAGGCGGATGGTCTCGAGGTCGCGCATCTCGCCGACCAGGATCACGTCAGGGTCCTCGCGCAGCGCGCTTCTCAGCGCGTTGGAGAACGACAGCGTGTGCGGCCCGACCTCGCGCTGGTTGATCAGGCACTTCTTCGACTCGTGCACGAACTCGATCGGGTCCTCGATGGTGAGGATGTGGCCGTGCTCGTTCTCGTTGATG
>JAQSVY010000336.1 GCA_029266935.1 Burkholderiales bacterium | reverse complement strand
GGCAAGAAGATCGCCATCTTCGGCCTGCCCGGCGCCTACACCCCCACCTGCTCCGCCAAGCACGTGCCGAGCTACGCGCAGAATCAGGATGCCCTGAAGAACAAGGGCGTAGACGAGATCTGGTGCGTGTCGGTGAACGACGCGTTCGTCATGGCGCACTGGGGCAAGGAACAAAAGGCGCTGGGCAAGATCCGCTTTCTCGGCGACGGCAGTGCGCTGTGGGCGAAGGCGCTCGGCCTCGAGGTCGACCGGACCGCCGTGGGCATGGGCATGCGCATGCAGCGCTTCTCGATGCTGGTCGACAACGGCGTAGTGAAGCAGTTGAACGTAGAGGCGCCGGGCAAGTTCGAGGTCTCCGACGCCGCGACGATGCTCAAGCAGATCGGCTGAAACAAACCGTTACAGTTCTCTGTCGGCGCGACAGCGGTGCGCGCGTTAAAACACAGGTCGATCCCGAAAGGAGCCTGTCCATGAGACGCTTCATCCCGCTTCTCGCCGCCCTTCTGCTCGGCGCGAGCCCCGCCGTATTCGCGCAAGCGCCCAAGGCGGAAGCGCCCAAGGCCGCCGCCCCGAAGGCCGATCCGGCAAAGCGCGAGGCCTTCCGCCAGGCGCGGGAGAAGGCGCGCAAGGCTTGCGAAGGCAAGGCCGCCGACGAGCAGCGTGAGTGCATGCGCCGCGAGATGTGCGCGCAGTCCAGCGATCCGGCCGCCTGCGAGGCCCGCGGCAAGGCGCACGCCGAGCGCCGAGCGCAGGTGCGCGAGGCCTGCAAGGACAAGAAAGGCGACGAGCTGCGCGCCTGCCTGCGCGAGCAGCGCGGCAGGCCGGCCTCCGAGTCCGAGAAGAAGTAAGGAAGCAGATCCGTAGATAGAATCGCGCCTCCCATGGCGCGATTCGACCGTTCCGCGTTCGCCGCCGGCGCGCGGGCCTCGCTGCCCGTGCTGCTGGCGGTCGCGCCATTCGGCCTCATCACGGGCGTGGCGATGGTGGCGAGCGGCATCGCGCCGGCGATGGCGGTACTGATGTCGATCACCGTGTTCGCCGGCGCCTCGATGATCGCCTCCGCGCAGCTCCTCGCCTCAGGCACGCCACTCGCGCTCGTGCTCGTCGCCACCGCATTCATCAACCTGCGCTTCATGATGTACAGTGCCACGCTGCGCCCGCATTTCGCGCATGCGCCGCTGCGCTGGCGCTTGCTGGTGGGCTACCTCGTCGCCGACAACGTGGTCGGCCTCTCGGCCGGGCGCTTCGCCGATCACCCCGACGACCCGGCGAAGCTCGAGTTCTTCCTCGGCGTCGGCGCCGTCATCTGGATCGTCTGGCAGCTCGGCGTGGCCGCTGGCGCGGGAATCGGCGCCGGCCTGCCGGCGTCCTGGCGCCTGGAATTCGCCGCCCCGCTCGCCTTCATCGCCATGTCGGTGCCGCTCATCCGCGACCGCGCGATGCTCGCCGCGGCGCTCGCCTCCGGCGTCACGGTCATCGTTACCTACGACCTGCCGCTCCGCCTTTCCATCCCGCTTGCCGCCCTCACAGGAATGGGGACAGGAATCTTCTTTTCCCGGAAACCATGACTCTCTGGGCCGCCATGATCGGCATGACCGTGATGACCTTCGCGCTGCGCGCCTCGTTCCTGCTGCTGCCGCCGGGGGTCGAGACCCCGGCGCTCCTGCGCCGGGCGCTGCGCTACGTGCCGCCCGCGGTGCTCACGGCGATCTGGGCTCCCGAGCTGGTTTTTCATCAACAAGTCCTTCAACTTTCGCTGCAGAATGAACAACTGCTCGCCGGCGCTGTCGCAATGGCTGTGGCGTGGCGCACGCGTCTGACGTTCGCTACGATAATTTCGGGACTGGTGGCCTTGCACCTCTTCGCATGGTTGATCTAAAACGGTTTTTCGCGGTTGCGCTCGCCCTGCTGTGGCTGGGCTGCGCGGCGCAGGCGCTCGCCGCCGCGGCCCCGCAGAAGGTCGCCGCGGTCGAAGGCGTCACCGAATACCGGCTCGACAACGGCCTGCGCGTGCTGACGCTGCCCGATCCGGGCGTCGACACCGTGACCGTGCACATCGTCTACATGGTCGGCTCGCGCCACGAGAGCTACGGCGAGAAAGGCATGGCGCACCTGCTCGAGCACCTGCTGTTCAAGGGCTCCAAGCGCCATCCCGACATCAAGAGCGAGTTCACGCGCCGCGGCGCGCGCTGGAACGGTACCACCTCCAACGACCGCACCAACTACTTCGAGACGCTGTCGGCGAGCGACGAAAACCTCGAGTGGGCGATCGGGCTCGAGGCCGACCGGATGGTGAACTCCCTCGTCTCCCGCGAGCACCTCGACTCGGAGATGACCGTGGTGCGCAACGAGTTCGAGATGGGCGAGAACAGCCCTGGCAGCGTGCTCTTCTCGCGCATGCAGCAGGCGGCTTTCCCCTGGCACAACTACGGCAACCCGATCATCGGCGAGCGCTCCAACATCGAGCAGGTGCCGATCGACCGGCTGCAGGCCTTCTACCGCACCTGGTAC
>JAQSVY010000335.1 GCA_029266935.1 Burkholderiales bacterium | reverse complement strand
CCCCACAGGTAGACGCCCTTGGGCAGCGGCGGCTTGACGAGCAGCCGCTTCAGCGCCGTGTTTCGCCGCGCCTTGTAGGCGCTCCATTCCTCGTAGAGCTGCTGCAGCCGCTCCGCGGCGCGGCGCTGCGCCGGGTCTGCGACGAAGCCTCTGCGGATAAGGCTCTCTTCGTAGAGGCTGACTACGTCAGCCATTCAGCGAGCGTTTGTCGACCGCCAAAGCCGCCTCGCGCATCACCTCGGACATGGACGGGTGCGCGTGGCAGATGCGCGCGATGTCTTCCGAGGAGGCGCCGAACTCCATCGCCACCACCGCCTCGGCGATGAGCTCGCTCGCGAGGCTGCCGATCGCGTGCACGCCGAGGATGCGGTCGGTGCGCGCGTCGGCGAGGATCTTGACGAAGCCCTCGGGCTCCTCGCGGCCGAGGGCGCGGCCGTTGTAGGCGAACGGGAACCGCCCCGTCCGGTACGCGATGCCCTCGGCCTTGAGCTGCTGCTCGGTCTTGCCGACCCAGGCGATCTCGGGGGCGGTGTAGATCACCCAGGGGATGGCGTCGTAGTTCACGTGCCCGTGGTGGCCGGCGATGATCTCGGCCACCATCACGCCCTCGTCCTCGCCCTTGTGGGCGAGCATCGGGCCGCGCACCACGTCGCCCACCGCGTAGACCCGCGGCAGCGCGGTGCGGCAGTTCTTGTCGACCTCGATGAAGCCCTTCGGGTCGAGCTTGAGACCGATGTTTTCCGCGCCCAGGTCCTCGGTGTTGGGAACCCGGCCCACCGAAATGATAAGGCGGTCGCAGTCGAAGGTCTTACTTGAACCATCTTGCCCATTATATTGAATAGACAAGACTTTCCTCATCTCGGAAACGGCCCCGATCTTGACGCCAAGCTCGATGTCCAGCGCCTGGCCCTTGGTGAAGATCTTCCAGGCTTCCTGGGCCACTGCTTCGTCGGCGGCACCGAGGAACGTCGGCAACGCCTCCAGCACTCTTACGGTCGAACCCAGCCGCCGCCACACACTCCCGAGCTCCAGCCCGATCACCCCTGCCCCGATTACCCCCAGGCGCTGTGGAACCGACTCGAAGGCGAGCGCGCCTTCGTTGTCGCAGATCAGCTTGTTGTCCACCGGGATGCCCGGGAGGTGCCGGGCCTTGGAGCCGGTGGCGATGATGATGTTTTTTGCTTCCACCTGCTCTTCCCCGGCTTGGATCTTCCAGGTGGTACCTCCGGAAAGCAGCTTACCGTGGCCCTGCAGCCAAGTGACCTTGTTCTTCTTGAACAGGCCGGCGATGCCGGAAGTCATCTTGCCGACGATCCTGTCCTTCCTCTCCAGCATCGTCTTCAGGTCGAACTTCACTCCGCTCGCGGTGATGCCGTGCGCCTTGAAGTTGTGCAGGACCCGCTCGTAGTTCTCCGAGGACTCGAGCAGCGCCTTGGACGGGATGCAGCCGACGTTGAGGCAAGTGCCGCCCAGCGCGAAGTCCCCCTTCGGGGTCTTCCACTTTTCAATGCAGGCGACGCTCAAGCCCAGCTGGGCAGCCCGGATCGCGGCGATGTACCCGGCCGGGCCGGCGCCGATGACGACGACGTCAAAGCTCTTCACGAGGAACGAAGATCCAGAGGACGACGTAGAGGAAGATCGTGAAGCCGCCGAGGAGCAGGCCGATCACGAACAGCATGCGCCAGATCCAGCTCTCGACTCCGGTGAGCCGCGCGATGCCGCCGCAGACGCCGGCGATCCACTTGTCGGCGACGGAGAGGCGCAGGCGGTTGATCGCCAGGCCGGCGCCGGGCCCGGGGGCGGCTGCGAGCAGGCGCGCCTTCGCCTGCTCGAACTCCGCCTGCGTCAGGGCGCCTTTGGCGAGGAGCTGGTGCAGCTTTTCGAGTTCGTCGGCGGTGGACATCAGATCTCCAGCACCAGGCGCGCAGGGTCTTCCAATGCATCCCTGATGCTGATGAGGAACAAGACTGCCTCGCGGCCATCGATGATGCGGTGGTCGTAGGAAAGCGCCAGGTAGTTCATCGGCCGCACCACCACCTGGCCGTTCTCCACCACCGCGCGGTCCTTGGTCGCATGCACGCCGAGGATCGCCGACTGCGGCGGGTTGATGATCGGCGTGGAGAGCATCGAGCCGAAGACGCCGCCATTCGAGATTGAGAACGTGCCGCCGGTCAGCTCCTCGATGGCGAGCTTGCCGTCCTGCGCCCGATTGCCGAAGTCGCCGATCTTCTTCTCGATCTCGGCGAAGCTCATGTGGTCGGCGTCGCGCAGGATCGGCACCACCAGCCCGCGCGGGCTGCCGACCGCGACGCCGATGTCGAAGTAGCCGTGGTAGACGATGTCGGTGCCGTCGATGGAGGCGTTCACCACCGGGAAGCGCTTCAGCGCGTGCACCGCCGCCTTGACGAAGAAGGACATGAAGCCCAGGCGCACGCCGTGCTCCTTCTCGAAGCGCTCCTGGTACTTCTTGCGCATCTCCATCACCGGCGCCATGTTCACCTCGTTGAAGGTG
>JAQSVY010000334.1 GCA_029266935.1 Burkholderiales bacterium | reverse complement strand
GTGTACGTGACCTTCGTCGTCTACGACGGCTTCGGCGACGTGTTCGCGCGCGCGGCGGCGAACCCGGACCTCGAGCCGATGCTGACGCCGCTCGAGGGGGTGGCGGGCAACTACGCGAACTGGGTATGGCTCACCATCCTGTCGATGGCGGCGATTATGTTCCTGCCGCGCCAGTTCCAGGTCGCGGTGATCGAGAACAAGGATGAGCGCCACCTCAACAAGGCGATCTGGCTGTTCCCGCTCTACATGCTCGCGATCAACGTGTTCGTGCTCCCGATCGCCTTCGGCGGCCGGCTGCATTTCCCGGCCGGGATCGTCGACGCCGACACCTACGTGCTGACGATCCCGATGGCGGAGAAGCAGGAGCTGCTCGCGCTGCTCGTGTTCATCGGCGGGCTTTCGGCCGCGACCGGCATGGTGATCGTCGAGACCATCGCGCTCTCGACCATGGTGTGCAACGACCTGGTGATGCCGGTGCTGCTGCGCATGCGCAGCCTCCGCCTCAACGAGCGGCCCGACCTCACCGGGCTGCTCCTCGGCATCCGGCGCGGCGCCATCATCGCCATCCTGCTCCTCGGGTACCTCTACTTCCGGCTCGCCGGCGAGGCTTATGCGCTCGTTTCCATCGGCCTCATCTCGTTCGCCGCGGTGGCGCAGTTCGCGCCGGCGGCGCTCGGCGGCATCTTCTGGAAGGGCGGCACGCGCCGCGGCGCGTTCGCCGGGCTGCTTGCGGGCTTCGTGGTGTGGACGTACACGCTGCTCCTGCCGGCGCTGGCGCGTTCGGGCTGGCTGCCGATCGGCCTGCTCGAGCATGGGCCCTGGGGGCTGGAGCTGCTCAAACCCCTCGAGCTCTTCGGCCTGAAGGGCCTCGACCAGATCACGCACGCGATGATCTGGAGCATGGTGGCCAACCTCGGTGCCTATGTCGCGGTCTCGCTCTCGGGCTCGCCGAGCGCCGAGGAGACGCGCCAGGCGAGCCTCTTCGTCGACGTCTTCCGTCGCACCGGCAGCGCCGGCGGCGCGCGCTTCTGGCGCGGCACGGCGTCGACGCCCGAGCTCTACAACCTACTCGCGCGCTTCCTCGGCTCGGCGGGCGCCGACGAGGCCTTCGCCACCTACGCGCGGGCGCGCGGCCTGGCGTGGCCGCGCGAGCAGCTCCCCGCCGACGCGGAGTTCGTGCACTACGTCGAGACGCAGCTCGCCGGCGCCATCGGTGCCGCCTCGGCGCGCATCATGGTCGCCTCGGTGGTGAAGGAGGAGGCGCTCTCGCTCGAGGAAGTGCGCAGCATCCTCGACGAGGCCTCGCAGGTGGTGATGTACAGCCACCAGCTCGAGCAGAAATCGCGCGAGCTGGAAGCGGCGACGACCGAGCTGCGCGGGGCCAACGAGCGGCTGAAGGAGCTCGACCGGCTGAAGGACGACTTCCTCTCCACAGTGACGCACGAGCTGCGCACGCCGCTCACCTCGATCCGCGCCTTCACCGAGATCCTCAACCAGGAGCCCGAGATCGATGCCGCGCAGCGCCAGAAATTCCTCGGCATCGTCACCAAGGAGACCGAGCGGCTGACGCGGCTCATCAACCAGGTGCTAGACCTCGCCAAGATCGAGTCGGGCCGCGCCGACTGGCACGAGACGCGCGTCGACATGCGCGAGGTGGTCCTCGACGCGGCCGGCGCCATGGAGCAGGTGCTGCAGGAGAAGGCAATCCGCCTGGAGCTCAAGCTGCCGCCGCGCGTGCCTGCGGTACGCGCCGACCTCGACCGCATGACGCAGGTGATGCTCAACCTGCTCTCCAATGCGGTGAAGTTCTGCGACCAGGCGGCAGGTCGCATTGAGATCGAGCTCTCCGAGCGCGCCGGCTGGCTGCGCGTCGACGTGCGCGACAACGGCTTGGGGGTCGCGCCGCAGGACCGCGAGATCATCTTCGAGAAGTTCCGCCAGGTCGGCGATACGCTCACCGAGAAGCCGCACGGCACGGGCCTCGGCCTGCCGATTAGCCGCCACATCATCGAGCGCCACGGCGGGCGCATCTGGGTGGAAAGCGGGTCGAGCGGGGCTGGCAAGGCCGCGGGCGCCTGCTTCTCGTTTACACTGCCGGTGGCGCGCGACGCCGCGCTCGAGAAAGCGGCCTAGCGCAGCGAGGAGGGTACCCGAGATGCCCCACCGGATCCTGATCGCGGACGACGAGCCCAACATCGTCGCATCGCTCGAGTTCCTCATGCGCAAGTGCGACTACGAGGTGCGCGTGGCGCGCGACGGCGAAGAGGCGCTGCAGCTTGCCGAGGCGTTCCGGCCCGACCTGGTGCTGCTCGACGTGATGATGCCGCGCCGCAGCGGCTTCGAGGTCTGCCGCCTCCTGCGCGAGAACCCGGCGCTGCGGCCCGTGCGCATCGTCATGCTGTCGGCGCGCGGGCGCGACGTCGAGGTCGGCAAGGGGCTCGCGCTCGGCGCCGACGCCTACGTCACCAAGCCCTTCTCCACCAAGGAGCTGGTCGCCAAGGTGCGCGAGCTCCT
>JAQSVY010000333.1 GCA_029266935.1 Burkholderiales bacterium | reverse complement strand
CTCCTCGCCGGCTTCATGGGCGCCGCCGCTTCCGCCGGCTGGCTCACCGCCTTCGCGATCGAGCCGGTAGCACACGTGCGCACCCTCGGCTTGGTAGAGCTCGTCTTCAGCTACGCGGTATCGCGGCGCCTGTTCCGCGAGAAGCTCTCGCGCCGCGAGCTGGGCGGCATGGCGCTTCTGGCGCTCGGCGTGGTTCTCGTCCTGCAGCTCTAGTCGGCTTCATCGGGGGCGCCACCCGTCGCGACGAGGTCCTGCTGCTTCACCTTGTCGACGTTGAACTTCGCCGCGCGCCCGCGCATCGTTTCGAGCACCTCCTCCAGCGGCGGCGGCTCGCCCTGGATCCAGCGCAGCGGGTTGATGCGCGCGACGACGAACGAGCGCAGGTACGGGCTGACGAAGCCGCGGCTCTTCAGCTTCGCCACGACCTCGGCCACCTTCTCGTCGAGGTCCATGAGCAGGTTCGCGTGCTTCTCGTGGACCTTGATCGCTTTCGCCAGCGATTCGCCGGAGAAATCCTCCAGCCGGCGCACGATCGGATTGTAGGCGCCGCCGGCGAACTTGCCGTTGTGCTCGTAGCACACGCCAAGCGTCACGAGCGACGCTTCCTCGAGGTAGTGCCTGAACTGCGATTCCGTCCGCGCGGCATCCTCGCCGATCAGGCCGCGGTAGATGCGGATCACTTCCAGCGCCTTCTCGCGCAGGTTGTGCGCTTTCTCGGTGTTGAGCGCGAGGATCTGCCAGGCGATCTCGCGCTTCGGCACGACGAGCGCGGTGATGGCGCGCGCGCCGAGCCGGCGCATCGCCTCGAGGCGATGGCGGCCGTTCGGCGTCCAGAATCCCTTGCCCGGCGCGATGACGGCGATCACCGGGTCGAGAAAGATGCCGGTGCGGTCGAGCACGTCGGCGAGCTTGCGATGATGCACCTGCGAGAGATCGCGCTGGAAGGGCGTCGGCTCGACGCGGTCGATCGGCAGCATCGCGAAGAGCACCGGGTTCGCGCCGAGCGGGTCCCGGTAGGCGCCGAGCACGACGCCTCCCTCCTCCTCGACGCGCTTGCGCGCCTCGGCGGCGGCACCGGTGAGCGCATCGAGGGGCGCTTCGCGGGCGCTGAGGCCGCGCGAGGCGGCGGGCGCTTTGCGCGGCCTGCGCTTCGCCTTGGCGCCCTTCGCCTTGGGCTTGGGATTAGCCATATGTGGTATAAGGATTTTATCGAAGGGGGGAGGAACGCATGGCGACCGGTACCGTCAAGTGGTTCAACGACGCGAAGGGTTTCGGCTTCATCACCCCGGATGGCGGCGGCAAGGACGTCTTCGCGCACTTCTCGGCCATCCAGGGGAGCGGCTTCAAGACCCTGAAGGAAAACCAGAAGGTCTCGTTCGAGATCACGCAGGGCCCGAAAGGCGCCCAGGCAGCGAACATCAAGCCCATCTCCTAGCCTCGTCGGTCCTCATGGACAAGCGAAAGCGCTGGCGGGAGGAGGAGGAGCGGCTGGTCGCGCGCTGGAACGCAGCCGCCATCCGCTACCGCGAGGTGCAAGCCGAGATCTCCAGCCAGGGCGCCGAGACCGAGGCGCTCAAGCTGAAGGCGCAGACCGCGCGGCAGGAGGTCGAGGCGGTGCGCCGCGAGGTGGCGCGCCTCAAGGTCGAGTTCAACTCGGGCAAGCGTTATTAGGAAGGAAGAACTAGTCTTTCTCGAGGGCGAGCTTGATGTGCGGCTCCCAGTTGAGCCACTCCGCCTTCGGCTCGTCGTGCAGGAAGAACACCGTGCCCGCCTTGGCGCGCGGCGCCTTCGCCGAAGGCGTGGCAAACTCGACGCCGCCCTGCACCAGCGAGCGCAGCGACTCGAGCTCGAAGTCCAGGCCCTTCATCAGGCTCGCTTTGGCGCTGACGCCGCTCGTGTTCCAGAACACCGAGCCTTCGCGAACCAGCGGCGCGTAGCGGCGGAACACCAGCACGTGCAGGTCGGCCGCGGCGGTATTCGGCGAGAGCTCGATCTTCTGCACCAGACCGACCTCGACGCCGCGATAGTAGACCGGCGTGTTGGCGCGGATCGCCTTGGGGCGCGCGGCGCGCAGCACGAGCTTCAGCCCTTCGGACTCGAGGCCGACCGGCGGGCCTTCCAGGCCGGTGAAGTTGTCGACGCGCGGGCCCTCCGCATCGGCTGGCAGCACTTGGATCTCCGGCCCGGTGAACACCGTGCCGAGCCCGGTCACCGCGCCCCACCCGACGCGCGGCCGCAGTGATCTCGGGCCCCTGGCGCTGCAGGTGCTCGTAGACGAGCCAGCCGGCGATGATCGCCGCCACCAGCGGAATCACCCACGACAGGCGGAAGAGGCGCCGGCGCCTGACGTGGGCACGCGGAAGCTCCTCACCGGTCATCGCGGTCCCAGATCAATTTTGGATCAAATGCCGCGGAAGCCAGCATGGTCAGCACGACCATCGCGGCGAACGGCGCGAGCCCCGGCCCCGGCATCACGGTCGCGAGGTCGTTCAGCTTCACCAGCGCGACGAGGATCGCGAGCAGGAAGACATCGAGCATCGCCCACGGGCCGATGATGTCGATCACCTTGTACAGCCGTGTCTGGCTGCGTAGGCGCCGGCCGAGGCCGAATCTCGCCGCCGCCACCAGGAAGAACAGCCCCGCGATCTTGAGCAGCGGCACCACCAGGCTCGCCACGAGCACGACGATGCCGACGAACCATTCCTCGTTCTCGAGCAGGCCCCGGGTGCCGTCCCAGATCGTGCTCTCGGAATAGGCGCCGTAGGCGCTCATGTGCAGGATCGGATAGAGGTTGGCGGGTATGTAGAGGATCAGTGCGCCGAGGGCGAGGGCCGCCGTCAGGTGCAGGCGCCCTTCGTCGCGCGTGGCCATCAGGAAGGAGTCGCAGCGGGCGCACTGCGCGACCAGGTTGTGGCCGAGCGCATCGACGCGCTGCACCAGGCCGCAGGTATCGCAGGCCACCACGCTTTCGGTACGATACATCGGTACGCTACTTGCAATCGGCGTGCCACACTGGAGACGTCCATGAACAGAAACCTTTTTCTCGCGCCCCTGCTCGTCCTCACGCTCGCTCTCGGCGGCTGCGGCTACAACACCCTGCAATCGAGCGACGAGCAGATCAAGGCGGCATGGTCCGAAGTGATCAACCAGTACCAGCGCCGTGCCGATCTCATCCCGAACCTGGAAGCGACGGTGCGCGGCTTCGCCAAGCAGGAAAGGGAGGTCTTCCTCGGCGTCACCAACGCGCGCGCCAAGGTCGGCTCGATCCAGGCGACTCCCGAGATGGTCGACAACCCGGAGGCCTTCCAGCGCTTCGTGCAGGCTCAAGGCGAGCTCTCTGGCGCGCTGTCGCGCCTGCTGGTGGTGGCCGAGAACTACCCGCAGCTCAAGTCTGACAAGAACTTCCTCGAGCTGCAGGCGCAGCTCGAGGGCACCGAGAACCGCATCGCCGTGGCGCGCCAGCGCTACGTCCGCGCGGTGCAGGACTACAACGTGACGGTGCGCTCCTTCCCCACTAACCTCACCGCGATGCTGTTCGGCTTCAAGCAGAAGCCGCAGTTCACGGTCGAAGACGAGAAAGCCATTGCGCGGCCTCCTAAGGTCGATTTCAGCAAGTAGCCTGCTTTTTTTCGCGGCGCTCGCCGCGGCTCAGGTCGCCGTTCCCCCTCTGAAGGGGCGCGTCAACGATCTCACCGGCTCGCTAAGCGAGCAGCAGCGCACGGCGCTCGAGCAGACGCTGGCTGAATTCGAGGCGCGCAAGGGCGCGCAGATCGCCGTGCTGCTCGTGCCGACGACCAGGCCAGAGCCGGTGCAGATGTTCGCGGTGCGCGTGCAGGAAAGCTGGAAGCTCGGCCGCAAGGGCGTGGACGACGGCGTGCTGCTCGCCATCGCGAAGGACGACCGCGAGTTGCACATCGA
>JAQSVY010000332.1 GCA_029266935.1 Burkholderiales bacterium | reverse complement strand
GCGACGCGCGCGTGCTCCTGGATCGCCTTCTTCAGGCGGTCGGAAGCGATCAGCAGCTCGTGCAGGGCGCAGCGTCCCTTGAAGCCGCTGCCGCCGCACTTGTCGCAGCCCACGGGCTTGTAGAAGCTGAGCTGGCCCTTGTCGTTGCCGTAGGCCTTGACCCAGTCCTTGTAGACCGCCTCCATCGCGCCCTTCGGATCGGCCTTGAACCTCGAGGTGCTCATCAACTCCTCGCAGTACTCGCGCAGGAAGGAGGTGAGCTCCGCCGGCTCCGGCGTGTAGGACTGCTTGCAGCTGCACATGCGCTTCGCCAGGCGCTGCGCGAGCACGCCGAGCAGCGCGTCAGAGAAATTGAACGGGTCCATACCCATATCGAGCAGGCGGACGATCGACTCCGGGGCTGAGTTGGTGTGCAGCGTGGCGAACACCAGGTGGCCGGTGAGCGAGGCCTCGATGCCGATCGAGGTCGTCTCCTTGTCGCGCATCTCGCCGACCATGATGATGTCCGGGTCGGCGCGCAGAAAAGCCCTCATCACCACCGCAAAGTCGAGGCCCGCCTTCTTGTTCACCTGCACCTGACGCAGGCCCTTCTGCGTGATCTCGACCGGGTCCTCCGCGGTCCAGATCTTGGTGTCGGGCGTGTTGAGGGACTTGAGCACCGAATGCAGCGTCGTCGTCTTGCCCGAGCCGGTCGGGCCGCAGACGAAGAACAGGCCGTAGGGCTTCGAGACGGCGGTCTGCAGCCGGTCCAGGTTGGTCGCCGAGAAGCCCATCTTCTCGAGCGCAATCGGCTCGCCGGCGGCGAGAATCCGCATCACGATGTCCTCGACGCCGCCGGCGGTAGGGATGGTGGCGACGCGCAGCTCGATGTCGAGCGGGCCGAACTTCTTGAACTTGATCTTGCCGTCCTGCGGCCGCCTCTTCTCGGAGATGTCGAGGTCGCACATGATCTTGATGCGCGCGACGATCGCGGAGCGGTAGCTCGCCGGCACC
The DNA here is from genome assembly GCA_029266935.1 of Burkholderiales bacterium. Classification (GTDB taxonomy): domain Bacteria; phylum Pseudomonadota; class Gammaproteobacteria; order Burkholderiales; family SG8-39; genus SCGC-AG-212-J23. Next base: position 3,998 of record JAQSVY010000332.1, on the reverse strand, counting down.
TCGATGTAGGACCCGAGCGAGCCGTCCCTGCGGAAGCGGATTTCGGTCTTCCCCTTGCCGGGATAGGGCTCGATGTGGATGTCGGAAGCCCCCTGGTTGTAGGCATCGACGATGACCTTGTTGACGAGCTTAACCAGCTCGTTTTCGGCGGCGGCCGAGATTTCGTCGCCCACGCCCTCGATCAACTCGCCGCCGTCCTCCATGTCGGAGAGCAAATCGTCGATGTTGCCCAGGTCCATGCCCGTGTCCTGGCCATAGAACTGGTTCACCGTGTCCTTAAACTCCTTCTGCGTCGTGACCTTGTAGACCAGCCGCGCCTTCGGGAAGACGTTCGAGGCGATGCGCGAGGAGCGGATGCGCTCAGGGTCGAGGCAGAGCACCACCAGCCCTGCCTTGGTGTCGTCGATGGGCAGCCAATGGTTTCCCTCGACGTACTCGCGCTTGAGGTTCTTCAGCAGATCGGCGGGCTTGATGCGGTCGGGCTTGAACGGCTCGTAGGGCACGCCGAAGAACTTGGACAGCGCCTGGCCGATGGCCGGGATCTTCACCTGGAACTCGTCGGTCAGCACTTGCTCGATGTCCAGCGCTTTCTTCCGTGCCTGGCGCGAGGCGAGCTCGAACTCCCCGGCCGAGAGCACCGCGTCGGCGATCAGGTAGTCGTACTTGGTCTTGACCGCCTGCGACTTCTGGCGCTGCTTGAAGGCGATGGCGAGGGTCTGCGAGAGCTCGCCCACGCCCTCTTCGGCGAGCCGCCCGAAGCGGACGCCAGCCTTGTTGTTGATGAGCTGGATCACGCCGATCAGCTCGGCGGAGCCGGCCTCGACGATCGGCGCCACCAGCATCTGCTTGGTGCGGTAGCCGGTGCGCTTGTCGACCTCCTGCAGGAAGCGCAGGTTCGGGTTCACGGTGCGCAGCTCGCCGTCGTCGTAGACGTCCTTGACGTTGATGGTTTGCTTGGCGAGCGCGACGTAGCCGGCGATGGAGTGCTCGGCGATCGGCAGCTTCAGGTCCTTGAACGAGTTGAGCCCGGTCTTCACCTTCGAGACGATCGCCTGCTTGTCCTCGCTCACGAAGTAGATGGTGAGCCGGTCGGCGTTGAACAGTGCGCACACGTCCGCGCTCACCTCGAGCATGATCTCGTCGATGTTGTTGGTTGCGTGGATCTTGTTGGTGACCGCCTGGAGCCGCTTCTGGAACGCCAGGCGTGCACCGACGTCGCTCTGGTGGCTCAGGACTGCGCTCATTCTTACCCCCCTGCTGCTGGCCTTCTAGCTAGGCTTGAGATGGTAGCTGCACAGGCCATGATTTACAACGATTCTTCCGCCGCCCTGAGCCCCCCTTCAAGGAGCCAGACCTGAAAGCCGCGGGCAGCGAACAGGAACGCCGCGGCAGCGCTGCGCGAGCGGTCGAGCACCGCGAACATGTTGCGCACCTCGGCGAGCGGCACGTTGATCGCGCCGGGCAGCTTGTCGTACTGGTACTCCGAGGGATAGCGCACATCGAGCCAGAGCGCGCCGCGCCGCACCTTCTCGGCGGCATCCTCGAAGCGCAGGCGCCTGAGCAGCGGTTCCCGTAGCAGCTCATTGAAGCGCGCGCGCCCCAGGCGCAGCAGCTTCCCGTCGGAAAGCGCGGTCACCGAGGCGTTGCGTTTCGCGTCCGACACCAGCGCCTCCTCGCCGAAGGCGTCGCCGCTCCTGAGCTCCGCCAGGACGACGTTCGCCCCGCCCACCAGCCGCTCGACCTGGAAGCGCCCCGACTCGATGACATAGTAGAAGTCGCCTTCGTCGCCCTCGCGGATCACGGTGTCGCGGCGCGCCACGCGCACCCGCTCGAAGCGCTTGAGCAGCTCGTCGATGTTGGCCGCGGGAAGATGCGAAAAGGCGCCGTTGCGCAGGTTGCCGAGCGAGAAGGCGCTGCCGATCGGCGCCGCGCCATCGGCCCCCGCTGCCACCTGGTCCCAGGTGGTGAGAATGTCGAGCAGCTCGTCGTCGAGCGTAAGCAGGTCCACCTCTGATATGGCACGTGCGCGCGCGACCTTCTGCTTCTGGCGATTGAGCGCGTGCATGGTCTCCTCCGTGCCGCCAACCACTACCAGCGTGCCCCCACCCTGGAAAAAGAGCAGCATCTCGCCCGCGAGCAGGAAGACCGACTGCGGGGCGGGGCGCGCGGCGAGCGGGTCGGCGCCGCGCGCCACGTGCTCGACATGCGCGATCTCGGCCAGCTCGGCAAGGCGCGCGGAAGAGAGCCCGGCGAGCGGTGCGAGCTGCCGCAGCTGCTCGATGCTCGACTTCATGCTCAGAATCATGCTCAGAATTCGAGCACCAGGTTGTTCTGCAGCATGCGCGGGGCGAACTTGCCCGCGCATTCCTCGATCTCGAGCATGGTCGGCTCGATCTCGCCCGGCTTCAGGTGAGTGATATAGATCTCGGCGTTGCGCTCGAGCTTGGCGAGCTCGCCGGCGAGCGTGTCAGGGCAGAGGTGGCGCGAGATCTCGGCGAGGTGGCGCTCCTTGTTGGAGAACGCAGTCTCGATGATGAGGTACTTGAGGTTGGCGATGCGGTTCACCACGCGCCACAACGCGTCGTTCTGCCCCGTGTCGCCGGTGAAGACGAGGCTCGCCTCGCCGCTGTCGAGGTGATAGCCGACCGCCGGCACGGTGTGGCGCGCCGGCAGGGGCGTGAGCGAGCGAGCGCCGAGCCGAATGGCCTGACCCAGCTCGATCTTCTCGTAGCGCATGAACGGCGCCTCTGGCGTCGGGATCTCGGTGAAGTCGGGCCAGATCGCCCAGTTGAAGAGGTGGTTCTTCAGGATCTCCGCCGTGGCGCGCGTCGCATGGATGGTCAGCGGCCGGGAGCGCATGCCGCCCACCGTGTCGACGAGGAACGGGATCGACGCGACATGGTCGAGGTGCGAGTGGGTGAGGAAGATGTGGTCGATCTGCGCAAGCTCGGCGAGCGTGAGATCGCCGACGCCGGTGCCGGCGTCGATGAGGACATCGCTGTCGAGCAGGAACGAGGTGGTGCGGTGGCGCCCGCCGATACCGCCGGAACAGCCGAGAATGCGTAAGCGCATGGGCGTGCCCTATGCCTGCTTCCCGTCCGGGTTCATGCGGCTCAGGTTCAGCAGGTTCACGTCGCAAGTGTGCCATTGCTGCGCCCGGTAGGCGCGCAGCGTCTTGTTCCACGGCCACAGCTCGTCCTGAATGCGATGGCCGAGCTCTCAGGATTAGCCTGCCCCGGTGAACTTCATCCCTTCAAGAAAAATTCCATCTTGACGCCTGCCAGCTCGATGACGTCGTGATCCTTCAGCGCATGCGGCGCGGGCCCGATGTGCTGCCCGTTGACCTGCGGCCGGCTGGCGCCTTCGACGTGAGTGATGAAGTAGCCCTGGGGCCGGCGCGTCAGCACCGCGACCTGCACGCCGGACTTGCCGAGAGTGGTGAGGGGTTTGGCCAGCTCGAGCTCCCTGCCGGCGTTGCCGCCGGAGAGCAGCTGGATGGCGCCGAGCGGCTGGCCGACGCGCGGCGCGGGCGCTGCAGCCGCGGGCGCGGCGGGGAGGGGGGCGCCGGGGTTGGCGGTGGGCGCTGCCGCAGCCGGAGGCGCGGCGGGCTTGGCGTCCTTATGCGCGATGCCGGTGGCGGAAGCGCTCGCCGCCGCCTGCCTGACGGCCTCGGGACGCGCAGCTACGGCTGCCTGCGCGCCGCCGCCGGCGGGAGCGGCCTGCACCGCCTTCATCGCCGAGGGCCGCAGCACCATGGTCTTCTCGAAATCGGCCTTGTCCGGGCCGACGGCAGCGGGCGCCGTCTCGCCGACGAACTTCAGCTTGTACTTGCCGAGCTCGACCACGTCGTTGTTCTGCAGGAAATGCTTCTTGATCGGATTGCCGTTGACGACCGTGCCGTTGGTGCTGCCGAGGTCTTCGAGGAACGAGTCGTTGAGGATGGTGACGATGACCGCGTGCTCGCCGCTCACCGCGAGGTTGTCGATCTGGATGTCGTT
>JAQSVY010000331.1 GCA_029266935.1 Burkholderiales bacterium | reverse complement strand
GCCGAAGGCGATGTCCCAGTCGGTCGGCAGGATCGAGCGGTCGAAGAAATCGTCCCCGCCCATGATGAGGTACACCGCGGTGGCGACGCCGCCGGCGGCCATGAGCCAGTCCCACCACATGACGCGATGGCGGAAGCGTCGCGAGACCGGGAAGATGAGGAAGGTGAGGAAAAGCACGAACGCGACGTGGATCGCGCGCAGGTGCTCCGGGCGCACGATCGCGTAGGCGGTGTAGAGGTGGAACACCGACATCGTCACCGCCACCACCGCCACCAGGCCGGCGAGCCAGCCGGCGAGCTTGTTGTGAACGCCCTCTTCCTGCTCGATCACCGCCTCGGCGCGCTCGAGCGCCTCGCGGCTCACCTCCGGAGCCGGCTGGTGCAGGCGGACGATCTCTTCGCTCATCTCGAGCTCCCTGGCAACGAAAAAGCCCCGCCAGGCGAGCTGGACGGGGCTTCCCGGCGTCGCGCCGACTCAGTTGATCTTGATGCCCTTCTCGGCGTAATACTTGATCGCGCCCGGATGGAAGGGAATCGGGGTCGCCGACGCCTTCTGGTTCTCGAGCTTGAAGTTCTCCGCTTCCTTGTGCACGCGGATCAGCTCGTCGCGGTGCTCGAAGACCGCCTTGACGACGTTGTAGGCGGTCTTCTCGTCCATGTTCTGGTGCGCGACCAGCAGGTTCATCACCGTTGCCTGCCTGTTGTCCGCATCCATGCCCTTGTAGACCTCCTTCGGGATGCGGTCCTCGACGTACAGGTTGCCGTACTTCTTGTTCATCGCCGGCACCAGGTCGGCGTGGTCGATCATCTTGATCTTGACGTTGGGCGTGCTGGCGAGGTCGGTCACTGCCGCGGTGGGCAGGCCGCCGACCCAGAAGAAGGCGTCGATCTTGCGGTCCTTGAGCGCGTTCACCGACTCGGCCACGCCCAAGCGCTCGCGGCGCATGTCGCGGTCCTTGTCGAGGCCGGCGGCCTCGATGACACGGAACGCCATCACCTCGGTGGCGCTGCCGCCCGAGCCGGTCGAGACGCGCTTGCCCTTCAGGTCCGCCATCTTGTTGATGCCGGTGCCCTCGATGCTCACCACATGCATGCGGTTGGGGTACATCACCAGCAACGTGCGGATCGGCACTGCCTTGCCGTTGAACTTGTCCTTGCCCTGAAGCGCGTCCTGGCCGGCGTCCGCCATGGTCATGGCGAGATAGGGCTTGCCGGTGCCGACGAGCTGCAGGTTCGCGACCGAGCCGCCGGTCACTTCCGCCGTCGCCTGCATGCCGGGCACGTACTTCGAGAGCACCGCGGCCATGCCGCCGCCCAGCGGGTAGTACACGCCGCCGGTGCCGCCGGTGCCGATGGAAAGGTTCTGGGCCTGTGCCGCGAGGGCCAGGGAGCCCGCGACAAGCGCAAGGATGCGCACGATCAATTTCATGAATCCTCCTCGTTGAAGCGGCCGATTCTACCGTACGCCGAGTCGGCGCAGCACCTCTGCGCGGCGAGATCGGGCATCGGTTTGGACGTTTGCATAGAGACTCTGGCCATGGGCGTCCATGGCCACGAGCAGCGGCCCGAAGCCGCGCACGCGGAACTTCCACAGCGACTCGGGGTGCAGGTCGTCGAGGTCCACGTCCTCGATTGCCTCGACCCACGTCGTCTCAAGCGCCGCCGTGCCGCCGATGATGGCGAGGTACGCTCCTCCCACCTCCCGAAATGCCTTTAAGGAAGCGTCCCTGAGCCCACCTTTGCCGATGATGATCCGCACCCCATACTGCTCCATGAGCGGGCGCGTAAAGCGCTCCATGCGGTCGCTGGTCGTGGTGCCGATGCAGGCCGGCGCGTAGCCCGCAGGATTCTTCGCATCCTTGTCGACTTTCCTCACGTTCGGCGCAGTGTGGATCACCGCGTGGCCGGAAAGGTCGAAGCGAGTCTTGCGGCCACGGTCGAACATGTGGATCTGCGTCGCGTCGCGGATGCCGAACAAGGTGCCGTCCAGCGTCACCGTGTCGTTGATGTGAAGCTTTCGCACATCGCCCTCGGAAATCGGGGCAGTAAGGTCGAAATGCGCCATTACCCGCCGAGCAGTGCTTTCTTCACGTCGTCCTGCACCGGCCGCGGGCCGAGCCAGATGCGCAGCAGTGCGCGGTAGAAGTCCTCGCCGGCGATCGGGGAGCCTGTGGGCTTGCCGTCGACGAGAAGCTGAGTTTCCTTTCCTTGGAAATCCAGGGCGATCGCCATGCCCTTCCTCGCCTCCTTCACCTCGGCCATGATGGCGCCGAGCGCCTGCACGTGCGGCTCGAGGGCCTTCGCCTCCGCCTCGTCGTGGTTGGCGCGGATGCCTTCGGCGAGCGCCTCGGAGAACTCCGCCGCGCCGACGTTGCGCAGCATGTGGATGGCGACGCGCTTCGGGCCTGGCGAAGCGATCGCCTCTTCGGCGCTGGCCGTCTTCTTCGGCAGGTAAAGCCCGATGGCATACACCTGGAAGAAAAGCCGCTTGCGCAGCCCGGCGCCGTTGAGCACGAGGTTCCC
>JAQSVY010000040.1 GCA_029266935.1 Burkholderiales bacterium | reverse complement strand
AGCAGCGCCATCATCAGGTGCGAGTTGAAGATGCCGGTGAGCGACATCCACACTTCCGAAATGCGCGTGACGATGCGCGCGTAGAGTGCGGCGGGCAGGCCGAGCCCGCCATACTCGGTGCCGATGGTGGCCCCGAAGAGGCCGAGCTCCTGCATCTGCTCGACCATCTCCGCGGGCCAGACGTCGTCGTGCTCGAGTTTCATCACATGCGGCGCGACGCCGCGCTCGAGCCAGCGGTCGATCGCGTCGAGGATCTCGTTCATGGCTACAATCGTAGTCGAATTCGCATGGACCGGAACCTTTCGGCGAGCGCCGTTTCAGAGCAGCTCGGCGCCTTCGCGGCGGCGCTGCGATGGGAAGACATCCCCTCGGATGTCCGCACACGCTCGCGCCACCTGATCCTCGACGCGGTCGGCTGCGCGCTCGCCGCGCGCCGTTTTGGTTTTTCCAGTACTGCATTAAGGGGAATTTCGGACCTGGCTGGCGAGGGCGACAGCGTTGTCATCGGCCAGCGCCAGCGCCTGCCGCTGCGCGACGCGGTGCTCGCCAACGGCATCCTCGCGCATGGCCTCGACTACGACGACACGCACAGCGAAGGCATCGTCCATCTCACTGTCAGCGTTTTTCCCACTGTCCTGGCGCTGGCTGCCCATGAAAAGCTTCAACTGAGGGACCTGCTCGTTGCCTACATCCTTGGCATCGAGGCAGGCGCGCGCCTTGGCGCAGTCGCGAAAGGCGCGTTCCACCAGGTGGGCTTCCATCCGACCGGCGTGATCGGCGCCTTTGCCTGCGCCCTCGCCGCCGGCAAGCTGTACGGCCTCGACGCGGCGCAGCTCGCGCAGGCGCAGGGCGTCGCGCTCTCCGTGGCCTCGGGCAGCCTCGAGTTCCTCGAGGACGGGGCGTGGACGAAGCGCCTGCATCCGGGCTGGGCCGGCGTCGGCGGCATCGTCGCCGCCGCGCTCGCGAGGCGCGCCTTCAAGGCGCCGCGCGCCGCGTACGAGGGGCGCTTCGGCCTCTATGCCAGCTACCTCGGCGCGCGCGCCGCCGAGTGCAACCTGTCGCGCGCCACTGCCAGGCTCGGCGAAGTGTGGGAAACGATGAACGTGGCGCTGAAGCCCTTCCCGGCCTGCCACTTCGCGCATGCCTTTGCCGATGCCGCGATAGCTCTCCACAACCAAATTCCCGATTTCAGGCAGATCGACCGGATTACCGCGCTCGTCCCCGCCGAAATCGTGCAGACAGTCTGCGAGCCGGCGGCGGCGAAGCGACGGCCGGTGAGCGACTACGACGCGAAGTTCAGCCTCCCTTACATCATCGCCGCGAGCCTCCTGCGCGGGCACTTCGGCCTGGTCGAGCTGGAAGATTCTTCCCTCAAAGATTTTCGCATCCTGGACATTGCATCCAAGGTCGACTACGCCATCGATCCGAGCTCCACTTTCCCGCGCCACTACGGCGGCGAGGTGGTCGTGCGCATGCGCGACGGCCGCGAGCTCCGCCAGCGCGAGGCGGTGAACCGCGGGTCCGCCGACCGCCCGCTCTCGAGCGCCGACATCGTCGACAAGTTCATGGGCAATGCCGGTTATGGCGCTTCACCACAAGAAGCTCTTCAGGTAAGTAAAGCGATACTCGGCATGGACGAAAGCACGCCGGCGCGCGCGCTCGCCGACGCGCTGGGCGAGCGTTGAGCCTCCCGCTCGCAGGCATCCGCGTCCTCGCGGTCGAGCAGTACGGCGCCGGCCCGGCGGGCTCGATCTATCTCGCCGACCTCGGCGCCGAGGTCATCAAGGTGGAGAACCTGCGCGAAGGCGGCGACATCGCCCGCCACGTCGGGCCGCATTTCTTCGGTCCCGGCGACAGCCAGTTCTTCCAGACCTTCAACCGCAACAAGCGCTCGATCGCGCTCGACCTGGCGAAGCCGGAGGCGCGCGCGGTGCTGCGCGACCTGGCGCGCACCGCCGAGGGCGAGTTCGACAACCTGCGGGGCGACCTGCCGGGGAAGCTCGGCCTCACCTACGAGCACCTGCGCGACGTGAACCCGCGCATCGTCTGCGCCCACCTTTCGGCCTACGGCCGCGAGGGCTCGCGCGCCGCGTGGCCTGGCTACGATTACCTGATGCAGGCCGAGGCGGGCCACATGTCGCTCACCGGCGAGCCCGACGGCGCGCCGCAGCGCTACGGCCTCTCGGTGGTCGACCTGATGACCGGCCTCACCGCGGCATTCGCGCTGCTCGCCGGCATCATCGGCGCACGCGCCACCGGGCAGGGACGCGACCTCGACACCAGCCTCTTCGACCTCGCGCTTTTCAACCTCAACTATCCCGGCACCTGGTACCTGAACGCCGGCCACGTTCAGGGTCGGGAGAAACGCGGCGGGCACCCCTCCCTCGTGCCGAGCCAGCTCTTCCGCACGCGCGACGGCTGGCTCTTCGTCATGTGCAACAAGGAGAAGTTCTGGACGCTGCTCGCCGCCGCGCTTGGCCATCCGGAATGGGGTACCGATCCGCAGTTTTCAACGTTCAAAGCAAGACTCGAGAGAAGAAACCAGGTCGCGGAGATGGTCGAAGCCGAGCTGGTGAAGCAGACCACCGCTCACTGGCTGCGCAAGCTCTCCGGCACGGTTCCTGTCGCGCCGGTGCACGACGTCAAGCAGGCGCTCGACAATCCGCTCGTCGCCGAGCGCCAGTCGGTGCGCGACTTCGCCTACCCCGACGGCCGCACCGCGCGCCTCATCGCCAATCCCATTCGCAGCGCGGACACCGAATGGCCGCAACGCGCTGCGCCGGCGCTCGGCGCGGACACCGACGCGCTGCTGCAGGACATCGGCTACGACGCCGCGCGCATCGCGCGGCTGCGAGCGGAAGGAGTCGTCGGCTGAGGAAGAAACAGGGACTGACCACGACTTCCCCGGTCGACGGCTCCATCTACGCAGAACGCGCACTGGCTTCGCAGCGCGACATCGAGGCCGCCCTCGAGAACGCCGTTCGCTCCCAGAAAAGCTGGAGGGCTGCGCCCGGTGCCGAGCGTGCTGCCGTATGCAGGCGCATGGCCGACTGGTGCGTCGCGAAGGCGGATGCCCTCGCCGAGGAGCTCACCTGGCAGATCGGCCGGCCGCTCTCGCAGAGCCCCGGCGAGCTGCGGCGCGGCTTCCACGAGCGCGCAATCTACATGTGCGACGTGGCGGAAAAGACGTTGGAAGATGTTCAGGTTGAACCGAAGAGCGGCTACCAGCGCTTCATCCGCCGGGAGCCGCTCGGCGTCGTCTTCGTCATCGCGCCTTGGAACTACCCCTGGCTCACGTCGGTGAACGCCGTCGTGCCGGCGCTCCTCGCGGGCAACAGCGTGATCCTGAAGATGGCGGCGCAGACGCCGCTCGTCGCGGAGCGCTACCTGGAGGCGTTTCGCGTCGCCGGCCTTCCCGAGGGCGTTTTCCAGTTCCTGCATCTCGACCACGGCCGGGTGGCAAAGGTCATCGGCGACGCCCGCATCGGCTTCGTCGCCTTCACCGGGTCGGTGCCGGGCGGGCATGCGGTGCAGCGCGCCGCCGCCGGGCGGTTCATCGCCACCGGCCTCGAGCTGGGCGGCAAGGATCCCGCCTACGTGCGCGCCGACGCTCCGCTCGAGGCGACCGTCGAGAATCTCGTCGACGGCGCGTTCTTCAATTCGGGACAGTCCTGCTGCGCGGTCGAGCGCATCTACGTCGACCGGAAGATCTATCAGCCTTTCTTGGACGCCTTCGTCGCGCTCACGCGCCAGTACCGGCTCGGCAATCCGCTCGAGCGCGAGACGACGCTCGGGCCGATGGTGCGCACCGCTGCCGCCGACGCGGTGCGCGCACAAATACAGGAAGCTGTGCACAAGGGAGCGAAGCGCCTGCTGAACATGGGAGATAAACCCGGCACGCCGTACCTCCCTCCGGAAGTGCTGGTCAACGTCAACCACGGCATGGCGCTGATGAGCGAGGAAACGTTCGGCCCGGCGATCGGCATCATGCCGGTCGCGGGCGACGAGGAAGCGATCGCACTGATGAACGACAGCCGCTACGGTCTTACCGCGTCGATCTGGACGACCGACGCCGAGGCGGGGGTCAGGATCGGCGACCGCGTCGACACCGGCACCTGGTACATGAATCGCTGCGACTATCTCGACCCGGCGCTCGCCTGGACCGGCGTCAAGGATTCCGGTCGCGGCTGCACCCTCTCCCGGCTGGGCCTTGAGACCTTCACCCGGCCCAAGTCGTTCCACCTGCGCCTGAGCCTCTGATGCACGTCGGCCTGCTCGAATGCGACGAGGTCACCGGGCGCTTCGCCCCGGTCTCGGGCGGCTACCGCGAGATGTTCGCCGCGCTGCTCCCCGAAGCCCGCTTCACTTACTACCGGGCGCATGAGGGCAGGCTGCCCCGCGCTCCGGGCGACTGCGACGCCTGGCTATGCACGGGCTCGCGATACTCGGCTTACGACCCCATGCCATGGGTCGGCGCGCTGGCGCAGTTCATCCGCGACGTCCATGAATCGAAGAAGCCGTTCGTCGGCATCTGCTTCGGCCACCAGATGCTCGCGCAGGCGCTGGGCGGCGAGGTCGCGAAGGCCGAACAGGGTTGGGGTGTGGGGGTTCTGCCCGTCGAGATCCTTGCCCATGAAAGCTGGATGCAGCCCGCCCGCCCCGAGATCCGCATTCAGCACATGCATCAGGATCAGGTGCAGCGCCTGCCGCCCGGCAGCGTGGTCCTCGGCCGCAGCGCGCACTGCGAGGTCGGCCTGTTCCGCGTCGGCGAGACAATGCTCGGTATCGAGGGCCATCCGGAGTTCACCGCCGAGTTCGCCGAGGCGCTCATCCGTGCGCGCAGAGAGCGCATCGGCGCCGAGCGCAGCGAAGCTGCACTGCGGACGATAAGGCAGCCCAACGATGGGGTGCTCCTCGGCCGGTGGATCTCGCGCTTCCTGCAAGCGACAAAGGCGCCGCGTCCCTCGCGCTAGAGGTGCAGGATCTCGCCCTTGAGCGAGTAGGCGATCGCGAGCACGTCCTTCTGAGTCTGCTCGTCGATGCGATGCTTGCGCAGCGCGGTCAGGATGTCGTCGGTGACGGCCATGTACTCGGCCGCGTTAATGTTCATGCCGCGATGGGTGGCTTGCATCGAGCGACCCGTGTACTGCGCTGTCCCGCCGCTTCCGGCCTCGAGGAAGGCGCAGAGATGCTTCTTGGTCACCGCGAGCTTGTCCGGGGTCTCGAGGTACGGGCGGAAGCGCGCGCGGACGACCGGGTTTTCCATGTGGAGCGCGACAATGTCCTCCACCAGGGTGTTGATGCCGGACGAGCCGCCGAGACGTTCGAAAAGGGAGCTGCCTTCCATGCCGTTCTCCTCCTGTTGAATGGATGCGAAAGACCGCCGCCCCGCTACGGAGCGGCCGAACGAAAGTAGAAGTCGAGCATTTCGCGCAGCGGCGCGGGATTTTGCCGCAGGCGCGTGCGGAGCGCGGCGCCCTCCCAGCAATTGATCAGCAGCTGGGCCATCCCGTCCGGGTCGGTCCCGGGCGCAAGCTCTCCCCGGTGAATCGCCTCGCGGAGACACGCGGCGACGCGGCGCTCGATCGCGGAGAAGCACTCCTCTACCTTGCGGCGGAAGACTTCGCTCACGCCGGAGAGCTCCTGCCCAAGCCCGCCGAGGAGGCAGCCCAGGTAGCCCTCGGTACGGTACTTCTCCTCGGTCAGCTCGAAGAAGTGCCGCACCCGCTTCAGCGGCGGCATGCTCTCGTCGCCGAGACAATGGTCGAGCCCCGCGTGCACCTCCGCCATGTAGGCGTCAATCGCCTGGAGGCCGAAATCCTCCTTGGACTGGAAGTGGTGGTAGAAGGAGCCCTTCGGCGTCTTCGTCGCCTCTAGGAGCGCGGCGATTCCCAAGTCGTGGTACCCATGGCGCAACAACATCGCCATACCCTCTTTGAGGAGATGCTGTCGGGTATCGGCCGCCATCAAAAGCAGAATAGACCGGTCGGTCTAATTCTGTCAAGGTCCTAGATTTCTACTTCAACCAAAGACTTGGGAGCTACTCGTAGCGGACGTCGAGGATCTCGTAGCGCTTGATGCCGCCAGGGGTCTGCACCTCGGCCGACTCGCCGGACTCCTTGCCGATCAGGCCGCGGGCGATCGGCGAGCTCACCGAGATGCGGCCCTCCTTGATGTCGGCCTCGTCCTCGCCGACGATCTGCCAGGTCGCCTTCTCGCCGCTCTGGTCCGCGACGTCGACCGTGGCGCCGAAAACGACGCGGCCGTCTGCGTCGACCAGCCGAGGGTCGATGATCTGCGCGTTGGCGAGCTTCGCCTCGATGTCGGAAATGCGCGCCTCGGTGAAGCCCTGGCGCTCGCGCGCGGCGTCGTACTCGGCATTCTCGGAGAGGTCGCCGTGCGTCCGCGCTTCGGCGATCGCCTGCGTGATGGCGGGACGCTCGACGCTCTTCAGCCGCTGCAGCTCGCTGCGCAGGAGTTCTGCGCCGCGCTTGGTCATCGGCGTTTTCATGTCGCGCTCATGTCAGGTGATGGCCGCCTCCGCCTCAGCCGGTCGCAGTTTCGCATGCAGATCCTGGAGGCGGTAGGGCTCGAGCTGCGCGAGGTGCTTCATGCCGGCGCAGGCGGCCTTCGCCCCGGCGATGGTGGTGTAGTAGGTGACGCGGCCGGCGAGCGCAGTCGTGCGGATCGAGCGCGAGTCGGAGCTCGCGGTGCGCGTCGCCTCGGCGGTGTTGACGATGAAGCTCACCTCGCCATTCTTGATCATGTCGACGATGTGCGGCCGCCCTTCGGCGACCTTGTTCACCTGGGCTACCGCGATGCCGTGCGACTTGAGTACGCCGGCGGTGCCGCGCGTGGCGAGCAGCGTGAAGCCGAGGTCGACGAGGTCGCGCGCCACCTGCACCGCTGCGAGCTTGTCCCCGTCGCGCACGCTGATGAAGGCCCGTCCGCCGGTCGGCAGGCGCATGCCCGCGGCGAGCTGGGATTTCACGAACGCCTCGCCGAACGTCGCGCCCACGCCCATCACCTCGCCGGTGGACTTCATCTCCGGCCCGAGGATGGTGTCGACGCCCGGGAAGCGTGAGAAGGGGAACACTGCCTCCTTCACCGAGAAGTATGTCGGCGTGATCTCCTCGACGTGCTGGTCCTTGAGCGAGCGCCCGGCCATGCAGCGCGCGCCGATCATCGCGAGCGGCAGTCCCGTCGCCTTGGACACGTATGGCGCGGTGCGCGAGGCGCGCGGGTTCACTTCCAGCACGTAGACCGTGTCTTTCTGGATCGCGTACTGCACGTTCATCAGGCCCACCACCTTGAGCGCCTTCGCCATCTGCGTGGTCTGGCGGCGAAGCTCGCGCTCGACGTGGCTCGCGAGCGAGTGCGGCGGCAGGCAGCAGGCCGAGTCGCCCGAGTGCACGCCCGCCTGCTCGACGTGCTCCATGATGCCGCCGATCAGCACCTGTCTTCCGTCGCTCACGCAATCGACGTCCACTTCGATGGCGTCGGAGAGGTAGCGGTCGATCAGCACCGGCGAGTCGTTCGAGACGCGCACCGCGCGCTCCGTGTACTGCAGCAGGTTGATCTTGTCGTGCACGATCTCCATGGCACGGCCGCCGAGGACGTAGCTCGGGCGCACGACCACCGGGTAGCCGATCTCCTCCGCGAGCCTGACCGCCTCCTCTGCCGAGCGCGCGGTGCGGTTCGCGGGCTGGCGCAGCTTCAGCTTGTCGAGCAGCTTCTGGAAGCGCTCGCGGTCTTCGGCGATGTCGATCGAGTCGGCACTTGTGCCGATGATCGGCACGCCGGCCGCGGCGAGGTCGCGCGCGAGCTTGAGCGGCGTCTGGCCGCCGTACTGCACGATGACGCCCCAGGGCTTCTCCTTGTCGACGATCTCGAGCACGTCTTCCAGCGTGAGCGGCTCGAAATAGAGGCGGTCGGAAGTGTCGTAGTCGGTCGAGACGGTCTCGGGGTTGCAGTTGACCATGATGGTCTCGAAGCCGTCCTCGCGCAGCGCCAGCGCCGCGTGCACGCAGCAGTAGTCGAACTCGATGCCCTGGCCGATGCGGTTTGGCCCGCCGCCCAGCACCATCACCTTCTTGCGCATGGTGGGCTGCGCCTCGCACTCCTCCTCATAGGTGGAGTACAGGTAGGCGGTCTTGGTGGCAAACTCCGCCGCGCAGGTGTCGACGCGCTTGTACACGGGGCGGATGCCCAACGAATGCCTTCTTTCTCTTACCAGCTTTTCATTCGAGTTGAAGAGATAGGCGAGGCGGCGGTCGGAGAAGCCTCTTCGTTTGAGGTTGCGCAGCGTGGCTTCGTCTATTTCACTTAGTTTCTTGTCATCCAGTTCCATCTCCAGCTCGACGATCTGCTGAATCTGGTCGAGGAACCAGGGGTCGATGTGGGTGAGGCGGTGCACTTCCTCGAGCGTGAAGCCGTTCTCGAAGGCGTCGCCGACGTACCAGATGCGCTCGGGGCCGGGCTCGCCGAGCTCCTTCTCCAGCGTCTCGCGGTCGGTGGTGCGCTGGTTCAGGCCGTCGACGCCGATTTCCAGCCCGCGCAGCGCCTTCTGGAAGGACTCCTGGAAGGTGCGCCCGATCGCCATCACCTCGCCCACCGACTTCATCTGCGTGGTGAGGCGGTCGTTCGCCTGCGG
>JAQSVY010000330.1 GCA_029266935.1 Burkholderiales bacterium | reverse complement strand
TTCAACGCCTTTCGCGAGGACCTGCGCTCGCAGATCGTGCTCTCGCGGCTGCGCGAGCGCGAGGTGGACGACAAGATCCAGGTGAGCGACACGGAGATCGACCTCTTCCTCGAGGAGATGAAGACGCGTCCCGGCGAGGGCTCGGAATACAACCTCGCCCACATCCTGGTGCGCGTGCCGGAGCAGGCGAGCCCCGAGCGCATCGAGGCGGCGCGGGCCAAGGCCACCAAGGCGCGCGCTGAGGCGGGGGCCGGCGAGGATTTCGGCCGCCTGGCGGCGGCCTACTCCGACGCCCCCGACGCCATGCGCGGCGGCGCCATCGGCTGGCGGGCGCACGAGCGCCTGCCGGAGCTCTTCTCGAGCGCGCTGGCGAAGATGAACGCCGGCGAGGTGAGCGAGGTGCTGAGGAGCCCGGCCGGCTTCCACGTGCTCAAGCTCGTCGAGCGCCGCGGCGTCGCCGCTGCCAACGCGCCGGTCCTGCAGACGCGCCTGCGCCACATCCTGGTGCGCACCAGCGAGGCCGTGTCCGAGGGCGAGGCGCGACGCCGCCTCGCCGACCTGCGCAGCCGCATCGTCAGCGGCGCCGCCGAGTTCGCGGACATGGCGCGGGTGCATTCCGACGATGCCACTGCCGCGCGCGGTGGTGAGCTCGACTGGGTCTACCCGGGCGATACCGTGCCCGACTTCGAGCGCGCCTACCAGGAGCTCAAGGTGGACGAGGTGAGCCAGCCGGTACGCACGCCCTTCGGCTACCACCTCATCCAGGTGCTCGAGCGCCGCTCGGCTGACATGAGCCCGGAGCGCCGGCGCCTGCAGGCGCGCACGGCGCTGCGCGAGAGGAAGTCCGAGGAAGCCTACCAGGAATGGCTGCGCCAGCTGCGCGACCAGATCTACGTCGAGCTTCGGCTTGAAGAGCGCTAGGCCGGTCATCGCGGTCACCTCAGGCGAGCCGGCCGGCATCGGGCCCGAGCTGTGCGTGAAGCTCGCGCGCGAGGCGCTCCCGGCGCGCATCGTCGCGATCGGCGACCGCTCGCTCTTCAACGCCGTTGAAGTGGAACATATCCCGTTACGGCGGCCTTGCGTGCCGGGAAAGCCCGATCCGGCCAACGCGCGCTATGTGCTGGCGCTGCTCGACCGCGCGGTGCGCGGCTGCCTGGAAGGCGAGTTCGCCGCCATGGTAACCGCGCCGGTGCAGAAGAGCACCATCAACGACGCCGGCATCGCCTTCACCGGCCACACGGAGTATCTCGCCGCGCGCGCGCACGCCGAGCACGTGGTGATGATGCTCGTCGGCGGCGGCCTGCGGGTTGCCCTCGCGACGACGCATCTCGCTCTGTCGGAGGTCCCAAAAGCGATAAACAAGAACAATCTTCTCAATACGCTTGGGGTGATCGATCGTGACCTGCGCACGCGCTTTCGCATCGCGCGCCCGCGCATCCTGGTCGCCGGCCTGAACCCCCACGGCGGCGAATCGGGCCACCTCGGGCGCGAGGAGGTGGATGTGATCGCGCCCGCTATTGCCGCAGCGCTGGCCGCGGGCATCGACGCGAGCGGCCCCATCCCGGCGGACACGCTCTTCGTGCCCGATCGCCTCGCGAAAGCCGATTGCGCGCTGGCCATGTTCCACGACCAGGGGCTGCCGGTGCTGAAGTACGCGAGCTTCGGCCGCGGCGTCAACGTTACCCTCGGGCTGCCTTTCGTGCGCACCTCGGTCGATCACGGCACGGCGCTCGAGCTCGCCGGCAGCGGACGCGCCGACGCCGGCAGCCTGATCGAAGCCGTCAAGCTGGCCATTGAGCTCGCATCGGCCGCGTAAGCGTTTCGGCCAGCACTTCCTCCACGACGCGGGGGTGCTGCGTCGACTGATCGAAGCGATTTCTCCATCTGAAAGGGATTTCATCGTCGAGATCGGACCGGGCGAGGGCGCCCTCACGCGGCTGCTGCTCGAGACGCCGGCGCATGTCGAGGCGATCGAGCTCGACCGCGACCTCGCCGCCGCGCTCGGGAAAGAATGTCCCGGTTTGGCGCTGCACGTGGGTGACGCCCTGGGATTCGACTTCGCGGTCTTCCCGGAAGCCATGCGCCTCGTCGGCAACCTGCCGTACAACATCTCGACGCCGCTGCTCTTCCACCTGGCGCGCTACGCCCCGCGCGTGCGCGACATGCACTTCATGCTGCAGCTCGAGGTCGTGGAGCGGATGGTCGCGGCGCCCGCCACGCCCGCGTACGGCCGCCTCTCGGTCGCGCTGCAGGCGCGCTTTCGGATGAAGAAGCTCTTCAACGTCTCGGGCGGCGCTTTCCGGCCGCCGCCGAAGGTGGAGTCCGCGCTGGTGCGGCTCGAGCCGCTGCGCGAGATGCTGGAGATCGACGGGGAGCTGCTGCGCAAAGCGTTCTCGGCGCGGCGCAAACAGCTGCGCAATGCGCTGCCGCTACCCGCGGCGGACTACGCGCGGCTCGACATCGACCCGCAGCGCCGGCCGGAGACGCTGTCGCCGGAGGATTTCGCGCGCATCTCGGCCGCGCTCAAGGATCCCGGT
>JAQSVY010000329.1 GCA_029266935.1 Burkholderiales bacterium | reverse complement strand
GACGCCTACGATGCGCGCCGCGGCAAGGACTGGAGCGGCGACAAGGTGAAGCAGTACAGCACCGTGTGGCGCGCCGACTTCGGCGAATTCGTGCGCCGCAAGCGCTTCCGGCTCGAATAGAAGACGGTCTTCTATCTCCTGACGTTCGTCACTGTTCCCGCAGCGCCCGCGGGACGCACTCGTCAAGCAGTACGCGCATCCGCGATCAGGTGCCGTTTCGCCTGCTCGAGCGCCGCGATCGCGAGATCCCTTGGGACCGAGGGGAAGTCGTCAAGGAACTTCTCCAGCGTGTGGCCGCCCTCGATGTAGTCGATGAGCGCCTGCACCGGCACGCGCGTGCCAACGAAGACCGGGGTCCCGCCAAGGATCTCCGGGTCGGAATGAACAACGGACGAAGGTTTCACAAGCCCTAGTCTAGCAATGTCCCGGTCGTCGCCGGTGGCGCACGCCAGAAAACGTGTCGCAAAAACGTCGTCTTGGCGACATGTCCTTGAGTACGAGCCTGATTCACCCCGGCGTGTGCGCGAAGGTGTACTCCCCAAGCGGGCGCTCGCCCGCCTCGTCGACCGCGACGAGCCGCATGCGCATCGTGTGTGCCGGCATCTTCCTCAGCCAGGCGGCCGAAGGCAGGAACAGCACCTCGCCCGCGGCGGGATCGAACGGCACGTCCTCGACGCGCTGCTCGGACACCTCGGCGCCGACCTCGAGGCGCTGCAGCACGTCCACGCGCTTCACGCCGGCAAGCGGCGCTTGCATGCGGGGGAGGACCGCGTCGTCGTCGGCGCGGAGCGTGCACTCGACGCGACCGCCCGCCGGCACGCGGTACTCGCGGATGCGCATTCCCTGGCGCTTGAGTGTCTCGAGGAACGGCAGCGAGATCCCCGCCGCCACGCTGCCTTCGCGCACCGTGGCGCGGATGCCGGCGGCGAGCGCCGCGAGCTCCTCGAGCCGCGCCGTGCAGTGCGCGCAGGCGAAGAGGTGCTCCTCTATGGGCGCTTCCGCGTCCGGGGCGAGCTCGCCCAGCCACCAGGCGACGAGCGGCTCGAGCGCTATCGGTTCTGTGCAAGTCAGGACTGTTCTCCGGTAAGGCACGCACGCAACTTCGCCAGCGCCCGATGGCGGATCACCCGCACGTTGCCCGCCGAGAGGGCGAGCGCCGCCGCCACCTCGTGGGCCGCCTTGTCGGCGAAGAAGCTGAGCAGCACCACCGAGCGCTCGCGCTCGGCGAGCGCCTCGAGGCAGCCCGCGAGCCGCTCGCGGTCGAGCGAGAGCGGCTCGGGCGCCTCGTAGGCCTCTTCCCGCTCGCCCCACGTGGCGAGCAGCGCCTCGCGCCGCCGCGTGCCGCGGCGCATCTCGAGCACCGTCATGCGGCACATCCCCAGCACGAAGGAAGCGATCTTCTCCGGCTCGCGCACCGCGCCGGCGCGCAGGCGCTCCAAGGTCGTGAGCAGCACCTGCTGCACGAGGTCGGCCGCTGCCTGCGCCTCGCGCAGGTGCCGCAGGCCGTAGAGCCGCACACGCTTCGCCAGACGACGGTAGAGCTCCGCCTCCGCCTCGGAATCGACGCGTGCGCCGGCCGCCGCCACCCTGCGCGCGAGCGCCGCATCGTCCACCGCGTCAAGCCGGGAATTACGTTCCACGCCGCGAGCATATCTCCTGTGTGTAACGACCCGGGCCGCCGTTACACCGGCTGTTTCGCTGTAACGCCCCGGCCGCTCGCCCCACTACCGCGCCATCAACCACCACGGAGCCTTCCATGATCACCAACGCAGCCACCGGCACCAACCTCAACGAGATCGCCCCCGGCATCTACCGCATCAACACGCCCATCGAAATTCCGGGCGGCCCGGGCGGCTTCAACTTCAACCAGTACCTCGTCGCCGACGACGCGCCGCTGCTCTTCCACACCGGCCCGCGGCGCATGTTCCCGCTGGTGGCCGAGGCGATCGGCAAGGTGCTGCCGCTCGCGCGGCTGCGCTACGTCGCCTTCTCGCACTTCGAGGCCGACGAATGCGGCTCGCTCAACGACTTCCTCGCCGCCGCGCCGGCCGCCGAGCCGGTCTGCAGCCGCGTCGCCGCCATGGTCTCGGTGGACGGGAGCTCGAGACCCGCACCATGCTCTGCGGCGACCTCTTCACCCAGGGCGGCAGCGGCGCCGTCGCGCTCACCGAGTCCGACATCCTCGAGCCGAGCGAAGCCTTTCGCGCTCCCATGGACTACTACGCCCACTCGCCCGACACCGCCGCCACCCTCGAGCGGCTCGCCCGCGAGGAGCCGCAGGTCCTCGCCTGCATGCACGGCAGCGCCTGGCGCGGCAACGGCGCCGCGCTGCTGCGCGAGCTCTCCCGGCGCCTTGGCATGAAGCCGCTTGCCGCAGCCGCCTGACGACGCGCCTCGATCGCCACTTGGGCCGCCTTCTCAATCCCGGCGCCGCTACGCAGCGCGGCGCTCGCCGGAGGGCTTGATCAGCGACTCGGCCGGGATCCCAAGATGGCGATGCAGGCGCCGGATCATGTCGAGCGTCAGCGGGCGCTTGCGCGCGAGGATCTCGTAGACGCGGTTGATCTGGCCGATCATCGGCACGAGATCCTTGGGCGCAAGACCCGATTGCTCCATGCGGAATTTGATCGCCTCCACCGCGTCGGGGAGGTCCATCGGAAAGCGCTTTCTTTCCCACGCCTCGACCAGCGTCACCAGGACGTCGAGCCGCTCCCCTTCGGGCGTTCCGGGACGCGCGCTCATCAGCGCCTCGATTTCCTTCAATGCGGCACGGTGGTCGGCCTTGGTTCTGATCGGCTTGATTCTCATCATCTCTCCTAGATCGTCTGCGCGTCGATCCTGTCGTACTGCGCATGCGTGCCGATGAAGCGCACGTATATCACTCGATACGGGTAGTTGATCCAGACCACCAGCCGGTACTTGTTGCCGCCGATGTTGAACACCACCCGCCCATCGCGCAGGATGCTCGCCGTGCCGAACTGGCGCTTGACGTCGGCGGGCGAGCGCCAATCGGCAGCCAGTGCCTCGCGATACCAGGCAAGCGTCGGCTCGCGCGCATCGGCGTATCCCGACTTGCCCTCCCAGAATGCACGCAGGGTGGACAAGGCGATGACGCGCATCACCGATCATAGTCCCAATATGGGACTATGGCAAATCCGCTAGAGCCCCAGCTCGCGATCGGTGGCGCTGTGGCGGTACTTGTCGCGCGGCGGCCACGGGCGCTCGCGCCAGTGCGGCTCGAACACGAAGGACGAGCGCGCGCGCCCGGGGAGGAGCGCGCCGTTTCCCGCGCCCTTGGCGTAGTCGTAGTAGAGCTTGACGATCTGCTCCTTGCTGACCTGCTGCGCCCCCGGGTGGGCGAGGCACGCCTCGCGCCACGCGCGCACGCGCGCGTAGCGCTCCTCCCCCGGCAGCTCGAACGCCTCGTAGTAGTCGAGAAACCAGAAGCGCATGAAAAGCGGCGTGAACACCGTCTCCGCCCAGCCGAATTGCTCGAAGAGGAAAGGGCCCGCGCCCGCGTGCTCGAGGAGGAAGTCGTTCAGCCGCGCATAGTGCTGCAGCATGTCCGCGCGAAGCGCCTCGCGCCGCGCCGGGTCCTGGTTCATCACGAACGTGTAGCCTTGCGTCGTGAACGGGCCTTCCATCCGGGTGAGCATGCCCTCCACGGCGCGCCGCCAGGGATCGCGCTGCGCCACCGCGGGCTGCGGAAAGACGTCCTCGAGGTACTGCAGGATGACCAGGCTCTCCTTCAGGATGCGCCCGCCGGCGATCTCCAGGATCGGCAGCGCCGTCGTGCCGCGGCTTTTCTGCAGCAGCCAGTCCGCGCGCGACCGCGTGATGTCGACGACCTGGAAGTCCACCTCGGCGCGCCGGCCCTTCAGCGCGAGCAGGATCTCGAGCCGCTGGGAGAACGGGCACACGGGGATGTGATAGACGGTCGCGATCGCCATGGCTGCGCCAGGACTTCTCGAGAAGGAAGAAGGGGCCGAGTCTAGCGCGGCATTCGCGCTCGGGCTTGGGGCTTGCTTGGGCAGGTCCGGATGAAATACCTCTGGTGGCAGCGCGGCACCGTGTACCAGGTCTACCCGCGCTCCTTCATGGACGCGGACGGCGACGGCATCGGCGATCTCGCCGGCGTGGCGTCGCGCCTGGACTACCTGCGCTGGCTGGGGGTGGATGCGCTCTGGCTCTCGCCGATCTATCCCTCGCCGATGAAGGACTTCGGCTACGACGTCGCCGACTACACCGCGGTGGATCCGGCGTTCGGCACGCTGGAGGACTTCGACCGCCTCATCGAGGCGGCGCATGCGCGCAGCCTCAAGGTGATCCTCGACTTCGTGCCGAACCATACATCGGACGAGCACCCGTGGTTTCGCGAGTCGCGCTCTTCGCGCGATAACCCCAAGCGCGACTGGTACCTCTGGCGCGATGCGCCTAACAACTGGCTCTCCTGCTTCGGCGGCAGCGCCTGGCAGTTCGACGAAGCCACCGGCCAGTACTACTACCACGCGTTCCTGCCGGAGCAGCCGGACCTCAACTGGCGCAATCCCGAGGTGGTGCAGGCGATGCTCGGGGTGCTGCGCTTCTGGCTCGAGCGCGGCGTCGACGGCTTCCGCGTCGACGTCCTCTGGCATCTCGTCAAGGA
>JAQSVY010000328.1 GCA_029266935.1 Burkholderiales bacterium | reverse complement strand
GGCGATTCCCAGTCGTCCTCGACGAAGCGGATGTCGTGGCTCACCGGGTCGATGCCCAGGTCCTGCAGCGATTCCAGGTAGATATCCTGGATGTCGGCGGGCGAGGGCTTGAGAGCGACCTGGTACTGGTAGTAGTGCTGCAGGCGGTTCGGGTTCTCGCCGTAGCGGCCGTCTTTCGGGCGACGCGAAGGCTGCACATACGCGGCATGCCACGGCTCCGGGCCGATGGCGCGCAGGAAAGTCGCAGTGTGGAAGGTGCCGGCGCCCATTTCCATGTCGTAGGGCTGCAGCAGCACGCAGCCCCGGCGGTCCCAGAACGCGTTGAGCCTGAGGATGAGCTGCTGGAAGCTGAGCATCGCCGGGAAAATTCTACCGCCTGTTGTTCTACGATCTGCGTCGGGCGACGAGCGTCGCGGTGGCCAGGACGAAGAGGCAGAGGATCACGATGGGCCAGTCGCGCAGGCGCGCGTAAGGCGTGTTGCCCGAGTAGCCGCGCGCCGACGCATCCAGCCTGCCTTCGACGAACTGCGGCAGTCGATCGACGACGCGTCCGTCGCGGTCGATGACAGCGGTGATGCCGGTATTCGCCGCGGTAAGGTGCATGCGGCCGGTCTCGATGGCGCGCAGCCGCGCGATCTGCAGATGCTGCTCCGGCGCCAGCGAGTCGCCGAACCAGGCCACATTCGACACGTTGACGAGCAGCGTGGCCTCGGGCAGACGGCGCGCGATGTCGTCGCCGAACGCATCCTCGTAGCAGATGTTCATGGCGATGCGCTGCCCCGCGACGGCGAGCGGCGCCTGCTCGGGCGCGCCGCGCGAGAAGTCCGAGAGCGGGATCTCGATGAGGCGCAGCGTCCAGGCAAACCCCGGCGGCACGAATTCGCCGAAGGGCACGAGGTGCACCTTGTGGTAGAGCTGCCGCGGCGCGGTCCCCAGCGTGATCACGCTGTTGTAGTACTCGCTGCGCGAGGCTCGATAAGGCACGCCGAGCAGGAGGTCGCCGCCATTGCGCCGCGCCGCGGCTTCCAGGCGCGCAAGATAGGCCGGGTCGACGGCGTCGTAGAAGCGCGGCACCGCCGTTTCCGGGAGCACGATCAGCTTCGCGTCGGTTTCCTCGGCGAGGCGGGCATAGGTGTCCAGGATGGGCTGATAGCGCTCGGGCCGGAACTTCATCTCCTGTTCGATGTTCCCCTGCAGCAGCGCCACGCTTACCGGCTCGCCGGCAGGCGCGGTCCATTCGATGCCGCGCAGTGCCTGTCCGGCCGTGACCAGCGCGACGAAGTGCGCAGCGAAAATCACTTTCCGGTCGAAAAGCGCGATGCGCCAGGCAAGCCCGGCCAGCGTAAGCGTGACGAAAGAAACGCCGAACACGCCGACGAGCGGCGCATAGCCCTGCAGCGGCCATCCGGCTGCGGCGTAGCCGGCGGAGAGCCACGGAAAGCCGCTCAGCACCCAGCTGCGCAGCCACTCGGCGAGCGTCCACGCCGCGGGGATGAGCAGGCAGGCGCGCACCGTCGCGCCGGCGGGAATGCGCGCCTGCAGCCAGCCGGCGGCGCCGGTGAAGAGCGCGAGCAGGGCGCAGAAGAGCACCGTCGCAACCACCGCGAGGGGCGCCGGCATGCCGCCGAACTCCGAGAGGCTCACGTAAACCCAGGACACGCCGCCGCCGAAGAGGCCCGCCCCGAACCAGAAGCCGCGCCAGAAGCAGCGCCACGGCGGCGCCGCCATCCAAAGGTGCACGAGCACGGCGAAGGTGGCGACCGCGAACGGGTACATCCCGACCGGCGCGAATGCGAGCACCGTCGCCGCGCCGGCCAGAAAAATGGGGACGTACCCCATTTTTCTATGCGCGCAGCTTAGGAAAAATGGGGTACGTCCCCATTTTATGACTTGGCTTTGTCCACCAGCAGGGTATAGACGCGGCGGCTGTCGGCGCGCAGCACCTGGAAGCGCAGCGAGTCGATCGATACCGCCTCGCCGCGCTTGGGCAGCCGCCCGAGCTGGGCGATCACCAGGCCGCCGACCGTGTCCGCGGTCTCGTCCGAGAAGCTGGTGCCGAAAGCGGCATTGAAGTCGGCGATCTGCGTCAGCGCCTTGACGCGCCAGCGCCCGCCGGGCTCGGGCAGGATGTTGTCGGAAGCCTCGTCGAAGTCGTACTCGTCCTCGATGTCGCCGACGATCTGCTCGAGCACGTCCTCGATGGTGACCAGGCCCGCCACCCCGCCGTACTCGTCGACCACGATGGCCATGTGGTTGCGGCTGGCGCGGAACTCGCGCAGCAGCACATTCAGGCGCTTCGCCTCCGGCACGAAGACCGCCGGGCGCAGCATCTCGCGCACGTTGAACTCCTCCTGGCCGGCGTAATGGCGAAGCAGATCCTTGGCCAGAAGCACGCCGATGACGTCGTCGCGGTTCTGGTCGATGACCGGGAAGCGGGAGTGCGCAGTGGCGATGACCTGCGGGATGAAGCTCTCGACCGGCTCGTTGATGTCGATGAAGTCCACCTGCGCGCGCGGGATCATGATGTCGCGCACCTGCATCTCGGAGACGGTG
>JAQSVY010000327.1 GCA_029266935.1 Burkholderiales bacterium | reverse complement strand
CGCGCAGCGCGTCGCGGTTGCCGATCTCGCCGTCAAGGGCGATGGCGAGGCCGGCCTGTGCGTCGTGCAGCGGCCGCGGGCCGGGCGCGCCGAGCAGGCCGCGGCGCATGCGCACCGCCCCGCCCTCGCCGCTACCGCGATGCGCGAGCGACTCGAGCATGGGGGCGATGGCGCCGTCCTCGGCCGGCGCGCCAGCCCCCACCCAGCCCGCGATGCCTCCCATGGCGCGTCAGGCCGCTTTTCTGAGATCGGCGAGCGTCGGTCTGGGCGCAGCGCCGAGCGGCGCGAGGCCAAGGCCGGTGTAGATTTCGTCGAGCCTGGCGATCGCGCGCTCCGGCGCGAAGCGTACGCGCGCGCTCTCGCGTGCGGCGTTGCCCAGGCGCGCGCCGAGCTCGCGGTCGAGCAGCAGCCGGCGCAGATGGCGCTCGAGCGAGGCCTTGTCGCCCGGGGCGATCAGGTAGCCGCCCACGCCATCGACCAGCGCTTCGGGGACGCCGCCGACGGCCGAGGCGACCGTCGGCACGCCTGCCGCCATTGCCTCGAGCAGGCTGAGCGGCAGTCCTTCCCGATAGGAGGGCAGCGCCACCACTGCCGCGGCCTCGAGCAGCGCCCGCTTGCCCGAGGGCCCGACCCAGCCGGTGAATTTGACCGCGTCGGCGACGCCCAGGCTGTCGGCGGCGCGCGCCACGCCGATGCGGTCGCCGTCGCCGGCGCACACCAGACGCACCTCCGGAACCGAGGCGCGCAGGCCGGCCACCGCCTCGAGGAGGTCGACGATGCCCTTGGCCGGATCGAGCCGGCCCAGGAACAGCACGAGATCCGGGCGTCCGGCCATCGGCGGGGGAGCCTCCGCCCATGCCACCGGCGGCGGCAGGCAGATGACATGCGCATGGCGCGCCACGCTGCGCACCCAGGCGCGCACCGACTCGCACGCGACGATCACGCAGGCGGCCTGCTCGAACAGCAGCGCCTCCAGGCGGTTGCCGTGTCCCTGCTCGAATCCGCCACCGTGCAGCTGCACGATCAGAGGGCAGCGGGCGGCGAGCGCGGCCGCCATGAAGGCGGCATCGCGGCGCGGCGCGGCGCGTCCGCTGAGATGCAGGTGCACCGGCGCGCGGCCATGGCGCGCCAGGACGAGCGCGAAGCGCCGCAGCGCATCGAGCGCGAGCGCGCCGCTGCGCGCCGCGCCGCCCCCACCGTGCGTCGCCAGGTACTCGACCGGCCAGTGCTTGAACAGGCCGTGCGCGCGGTAGCACTCGACCACCGCGGCGATGCTGCCGCGCGTCTCGGGCGCGGCGCCGAACATCACGAGCCTGCTATACCGATGCGTATTCATGGGCTTGCCGCCGGGAAGAATTCTGGGAACGGAGGAAGGGATGCTCGACGTAGCGGTAGGTGCATGCGGAGAGCAGCACGCTTGCCGCCGCGGCGAGTGCCGCGAGCAGCCAGTATTCCAAAGGCTCGAGCGAAGCGATCGGCACAAGGCTGTCGACGGCGCGCACCGTCAC
Organism: Burkholderiales bacterium; assembly: GCA_029266935.1. Lineage (GTDB taxonomy): Bacteria > Pseudomonadota > Gammaproteobacteria > Burkholderiales > SG8-39 > SCGC-AG-212-J23. The sequence goes on along the minus strand of JAQSVY010000327.1, from coordinate 1,048 downwards.
GAAGAGGGCGATGCAATGGATCAGGTAGAGGCTGTAGCTGATGGTGCCCAGCACTTTTGCCGGCCCGGTGCGCAGCAGGCCGAGCAAGCTGTAGCCGTGCACGACGAAGACGAAGAAGGCGAACAGCACTGCCGCCTGCAGCAGGCCGTGCATGTCGGGCGCCATGAAGTACAGGACCAGCGCGCCCACGGGCAGCGGGGCGAGCCAGGGCGAATCGAGCCGCCGGCCGAGCGTGCGCCGGTGTACCAGCGTGGCCGCGATGGCGCCGAAGAGGAAATTGAACACGATCGGCGCCTGGGTGCCGAACACCACCACCGCGGCGAGCAGCGCGAGACTGCCCGGCCAGCGCGCGAACAGCGCGAGCAACGGCAGGGCGACGTAGAACATCCACTCGTAGGCGAGCGTCCAGTACACGGCGTTGATGTAGCGGGCCTCCGGCACGCCATTGATCGCGCCGGTTTCCATGAAGCCGAAGGACAGCCACGGACGCAGCTCGCGCGCAAGCTCGGCCAGCCCGCTGTGCGGCACGAAGCCGCTGGCGGCGGCGATCACCGCGAGCGCCATGAGCACCGACATGGCATACATGGGCGTGAGCCGCCGCAGCCTGGAGACGAACAAGGCGCGGCTGTCGAGCCGGCCTTCCGAACGCAGCACGCGCAGCCAGAAGAGGAAGCCGGTGATCATGAAGAACAGCGCCACGCCCGCCCGCGCAGTGAGGACGTAAAACGGGGCGATCCCCGCCGCCCAGACATCCATGGTGTGTAGCGTGTACATGTTGACGGCATGCGCGCCGAATACCCCGAGTGCAAGAAAGCCGCGCAGGCCGTCGACCTCGGCGAAGCGGCTCGCGCTCGCCTCCTCCTGGCGCTGGCGATAGAAGGCGCTGGTATGCGAGAGCGCCGCCCCGATCAGGAGGCAAAGCGCGCAGATCGCGAACCACGCCAGAGGATTCGACAGGCTCATGGGCGGCTGACCGATTATCTGGGCGCGGCGTGATGAACTTGTGCTCGCCTGCGTAGGCGCATCGGCTCAAATGCGGCGCCGCGCG
>JAQSVY010000326.1 GCA_029266935.1 Burkholderiales bacterium | reverse complement strand
AAGCGCGTCGGCGCCGACCATCCCGACGAGCAGGTGCAGCTCCTGGTGGCCGAGGCGCAGCTGCTGCGCGACGCCAACCGCCACGGCGATGCCTTCGACCTGCTCGGCGAGGCGCTGGCGAAGGAGCCCGAGCAGCCCGAGCTCCTCTACGACCTCGCGCTCACCGCGGAGAAGCTCGAGCGCTACGACCTGCTCGAGAGCCACCTGCGCAAGCTGATCCAGGTGAAGCCCGACCATGCCCATGCCTACAACGCGCTCGGCTACTCCTTCGCAGAGCGCAACACGCGGCTGCCGGAGGCGAGGAAGCTGATCGAGAAGGCGCTCGAGCTCGCCCCCGAGGACTACTTCATCCTCGACAGCCTGGGTTGGGTGCAGTACCGCGAAGGCGATCTGAAGGGCGCTTCCGAGACGCTGCGCCGCGCTTACGGCGGGCGCCCGGATGCCGAGATCGGCGCGCACCTCGGCGAGGTGCTCTGGCAGCTTGGCGAGCGCGATGAAGCGGACCGCGTGTGGCAGGAGTCGCTTAAGTCCGCGCCCGAGAACGAGACGCTGCGCAAGACGATCAAGCGCCTGCGGCCGTGACGCGGGCGGCGGGGCTCGTTGCCGCGCTCGCCGCCGCGGCGCTCCTCGGGGCCTGCGCGCAGTTCGAGCCGCGCCCGCCCGAGGGACCGCTCGAGTTCCAGCTCACCGGCCGGCTCGCGGCGCGCTACGAGGGCGAATCGTTCACCGGCAACGTCGCCTGGAGCCACGCCCGGCAGGGCGACGAGATGCTGATTAGCAGCCCGCTGGGCCAGGGCGTGGCGCGCATCGTGCGCAACGCCGAAGGGGTAATCCTGCGCACGGCCGAGCCGCGCGAGTACCGCGCCGCCGACGCGGAAGCGCTCACGCAGAAGGTGCTCGGCTTCCGGTTGCCGCTCCTTGGCCTGGGCGACTGGGTGCGCGCGCGGCCCGCGGACGGACAGGCTTTCCATCTAGAAAGATCCCCGGAAGGCCAGGTGCGCGTACTCGAGCAGCGGGGCTGGCGCATCGAATACCTCGAATACGAGGGCGAGCGGCCGCGGCTGATGCGCCTCGTTTACCCCGGCATCGAACTGCGCTTCGCGGTTACCGAGTGGAAGTGACTTGGTACCCGGCGCCGGGCAAGCTCAATCTCTTTCTGCACGTCCTCGCGCGCCGCGCCGACGGGTATCACGAGCTGCAGACCGCGTTTCGCCTCATCGACCGCGCCGACCGGGTCGGCATCGCGGTTCGCGACTATGGCGAGCTCCGGTTCAGCGGCATTTTCGGGCAGGAGAATCTCTGCGTGCGCGCGGCGCGCCTGCTCAAGGCCGAAACCGGCACGCCCTCGGGCGCCGAACTGCGGCTGGAGAAGAATCTCCCAGTGGGCGGCGGCCTCGGCGGCGGCTCCTCGGACGCGGCCACGGTGCTTCTCGCACTGAATAGGCTGTGGGGGTGCCGGCTGCCACGCGAGAAGCTGATGCACATCGGCCTGAGACTCGGAGCCGACGTGCCTTTCTTCATCCATGGCCGCAACGCCCTCGGCGAGGGCATCGGCGAGCGGCTGCGGCCCCTCCACCTGCCGGCGGCCTGGTACCTCGTGCTCGTTCCGCAAGTGCCGGTTTCCACGAAGGAAACTTTCGCTTCCGCGTTGACAGGGCAGTCGAAACGACTCAAAATACCGCCCTTTTTCCCAGGGCAGGGGCGAAACGATCTGGAAGCCGTCGTCATCGCCCGCTATCCCGAGGTGGCAGCGCGGCTCGCGTGGCTCCGGCAACGGTGTCCGCAAGCGCGCATGACGGGCTCCGGAGCGTGCGTCTACGCCGAGTTCGAGACCAGGGCGCAGGCGGACGCGGTTCAGTCCCAGTTGCCGGGGGGAACGAGCGGGTTCGTGGCGCAGGGGCTCGCGCGTCACCCGCTTTACGACTGGGCTGAATGAACGGTTCGGGGCGAAGCTTCGCCCTGAGATCACCAACAACTGGGGAGTCGCCAAGCTGGTTAAGGCACCGGATTTTGATTCCGGCATACGAGGGTTCGAATCCTTCCTCCCCAGCCAGCGGACATTATGACGAACGCGCCGCTCGAACGGCTGATGGTCTTCACGGGCAACGCCAACCCGCGCCTCGCGCAGGAGGTGGCGAAGCACCTGAATCTCTCCATCGGGCGCGCCATCGTCGGCAAGTTCTCCGACGGCGAGGTGATGGTAGAGCTGCTGGAGAACGTGCGCGGCAAGGACGTCTTCGTGCTGCAGTCGACCTGCGCGCCGACCAACGACAACCTGATGGAGCTGCTGGTGATGGTGGATGCGCTCAAGCGCTCCTCGGCCGCCCGCGTCACCGCCGCGATCCCTTACTTCGGCTACGCGCGACAGGATCGGCGCCCGCGCTCGGCACGCGTGGCAATCAGCGCCAAAGTGGTCGCGAACATGCTGCAGTCGGTCGGCGTGGCGCGCATGCTGACGATGGACCTGCACGCGGACCAGATCCAGGGCTTCTTCGACATCCCGGTCGACAACATCTACGCTGCGCCGGTGCTGCTCGGCGACGTGTGGAAGCAGCGC
>JAQSVY010000039.1 GCA_029266935.1 Burkholderiales bacterium | reverse complement strand
GATCTCGGCCTCGGCGAGGATGCTCAGCCGCTCGCGGTTGATGATGTCGATGTCGCACTGGTAGAACTCGCGGAAGCGGCCCTTCCTCGCCTGCGGCGTTTCGCCGCGCCAGACGCGCTGGATCTGGTAGCGGCGGAACGGGAAGGCGAGCTCGCGCTCGTGCATGGCGACGTAGCGGGCGAGCGGTACAGTGAGGTCGAAGCGCAGCGCACCCTTGGTGGCGGCCTCGTCCTCGTCGTCGCCGGCGGCGAGGCGCGTGAGCGCGTAGATCTCCTTCTCGACGCCGCCTTTGGAGGTGAGCACCTCCTTGCGCTCGGCCGAGGGCGTCTCGATCGGCAGGAACCCGTAGCGCTCGAAGTTGGCGCGCACGAGCTCGAGCAACGCGTTGAACTGCAGCTGCTCGTGCGGCAAATACTCCTGGTCGAAGCCCCGCAACAGCGCCGGTCGGACTTTTTCCACTAGGCGTACTTCTGCTTCACGTAGCGCTCGACGATGGACTGGAATTCCTCGGCGATGCGCTCGCCCTTCAGGGTCACGGTCTTCTTCCCATCCACGTAGACCGGCGCGACCGGCACCTCGCCGGTGCCGGGCAGGCTGATACCGACGTCGGCGTGCTTGGATTCGCCCGGCCCGTTAACCACGCAGCCCATCACCGCAACGCGCATGTTCTCCACGCCCGGATGCGACGCCCGCCAGACGGGCATTTGATGCTTTAGATAGCTTTCGATCCGTTGAGCCAGCTCCTGGAAGACGGTGCTCGTGGTGCGACCGCAGCCGGGACAGGCGCTCACCATCGGGCTGAACGCGCGCAGGCCCATGCTCTGCAGGAGCTCCTGCGCCACCTGCACCTCGCGGGTGCGATCGCCTCCCGGCTCGGGCGTGAGCGAGACGCGGATCGTGTCGCCGATGCCTTCCTGAAGGAGCACCGCCATGGCGGCAGCCGAGGCGACGATGCCTTTGCTCCCCATGCCAGCCTCGGTGAGGCCCAGGTGCAGCGCGTAGTCGCAGCGCCCGGCCAGCGCGCGATACACGGCGATCAGGTCCTGCACCCGGCTCATCTTGCACGAGAGTACGATGCGCTCGGCCGGCAAGCCGCATTCCCGTGCCTGCTGCGCGGATTCCAGCGCCGAGCGAATGACCGCTTCTCGCATGACGTCATTGGAATCCAGGGGGGAGGCCTGCTTGCCGTTCTCGTCCATCAGCCGCGCGAGCAGCGCCTGGTCGAGACTGCCCCAGTTGACGCCGATGCGCACCGGCTTGCCGTGGCGCAGGGCGCACTCGATCATGGTGGCGAACTGCTCGTCGCGCTTCGCGCCCTTGCCGACGTTGCCGGGGTTGATGCGGTACTTCGCGAGCGCCGCCGCGCACTCGGGATACTGCGTCAGCAGCTTGTGGCCGTTGTAATGGAAGTCGCCCACGAGCGGCACGCGGCAGCCCAGCGCGTCCAGGCGCTCGCGGATACGCGGCACCTGCGCCGCGGCCTCGGGCGTGTCCACGGTGATGCGCACGAGCTCGGAGCCCGCGCGCGCGAGCGCCTCCGCCTGCCGGGCGGTCGCGTGCACGTCCGCCGTGTCGGTGTTGGTCATGGACTGCACGACGATCGGCGCGCCGCCGCCGATCAGCACTTCGCCGACCCGCACCGCGCGGGTCATTCTTCGCGGCGAGGAGCTCATTGCAGCTTGAACCGCGCGACTTCGACCCGGGTGTGCGGTTGCAGATCGATCGGTCGGTCGTTGTAGGTGACGCGCGCGTACTGCGCGTTGCCGATGACGAGCTCGAAAGGCGGCTGCCCGCGCATGACGCGTTCGGTGCCGGCCGGGTGGAGCGAGGACACGAGCTGGCGCTCGAGGCCGTCCTTCACCTCGATCCAGCACTCCTGCTCGCAGCGCACGACGATGCGATGCACGCCGGCGGCGGGCGGCTTCGCCGGCACCACCCGCGCCTCGACCGCCGGTGCCGCTTCCACAACCTTCTCGCTCGTCTTGGCGGTCGAGGCGACCGTTTTCGGCGCGGACGGCGGCAGAGCCGCCTTCGGCGCGGACGGCGGCGGGTCCGCCTCCGGTGCCGAGGGCGACGGGGCCGGCGCGGGGGCGGCGCGCACCGGCTCGAGCGGCGCCTTGGCCGGGGCGACGAAGGCGAGCTGGCGCTTGGCGTTGCTTTCCTGATGCCACCCGTAGGCGACGGTGCCCACGGCACCGAGGATCACGATCGAGACGCCGGCATAGACGAGCGTCGAGCGCCGCGCGCTGTCGGAGAAGGGCACCGGCTGGCTGAAGCGCGCGGCGAGCTTGTCCGAATCGGGCGCGTCGAGCCGGTCGCCCAGGCGCCCGAGAAGCGCGTCGGCATCGAGCTTAAGCAGGCGCGCGTAATTGCGCAGCATGCCCCGGGCGATGGTCGGGCCGGGCAGCGCGCCGAAGCGCTCCTGCTCCAAGGCCTCGAGCTGGCGGGGGGAGAACTTGAGCTGTTGCGCGATGTCGACGAGCGCCAGGCCCTGCGTCTCTCGCGCCTGCGCAAGCTCGGCACCGACCCCGGTTGCGACGGCCTCAGTCATACTCGTTCCGCTGCAGCGCCTTCGCCTCCCGCGAGTCGGGATAGCGGCGGCGCAGGTCGGTGGCGAAGTTGCGTTCGGCGACGCGCTGGCCGAGCTTGCGCTCGATGCGCAGCGCGAGCCACAGCGACTCCGCACTGGGCTCGAGCAGCCTGTTGTAGCGCGAGACGAGCTTCCTCGCCTCGTCCAGGCTGCCCTGCCGGTAGCGGATCTGGCCCAGCTGCAAGAGCGAGGTGGGCTCGTCGGGGTCCTGGCGCAGGGCGCGCTGGAAGAACTCCTCGGCGTCCTTGGGCTTGTCGATGCGCATCGAGCACAGCCCGGCGGCCGAGTAGGAGCGCCAGGGCGTGGTGTAGAGCGGGTTGCGGATCGCCTGCAGGAAGTAGCGGATCGACTCGCTCTCGCGCTTGCTGTGGCACAGGAACCAGCCATAGTTGTGGTTGATGTCGGGCTCGTTGGGCGACAGGCGCAGCGCGCGCTCGAAGCTGTCCTCGGCGAGCCGGTTCTCCTTGAGCTCCATGTACACCAGGCCGAACATGCTGTGCGCCGGCGCGTAGTTCGAGTCGGCGCGCACCGCGGCGCGCAGCTCCTCCAAGGCGACGTTCATGTTGCCGCGCCCGAAATACAGCGCCGCGAGCTCGGTGTGCAGCCTGGCGCGATTGCGCGGCTCGCCGACCTCCCCGACGATCTGGCCGCTCTCGCGGGTCGGTCCCGGGTCACCCGCGCAGCCCGCCAGAAGCAGCAATGCTAGGGAAAGGCGCCTCATGCGCGCACCTCCTTGAGCACCACGCGGCGCCGGGTGCGGTCGGCGACGTCCCCGGCGAGCTGGCCGCAGGCCGCGGCGATGTCGTCGCCGCGCGTCTTGCGCGTGGTCACCGTGACGCCGGCGCGCTGCAGGATCTCGCCGAAGCGCCGGATGCGCTCGGGGCCCGAGCGGCGGAACTCCGAGCGCGGGAACGGATTGAAGGGAATGAGGTTGTACTTGCAGCGCACCCGCGCCGCGATGGCGACGAGCTCGCGCGCCTCGGCATCGCCGTCGTTCACGCCCTCGAGCATCACGTACTCGAAGGTGACGAAGTCGCGCGGCGCCTTTTCCAGGTAGCGGTTGCACGCCGCGAGGAGCTCGCGCAGGGGGTACTTGCGGTTCAGCGGCACCAGCCGGTCGCGCAGCGCGTCGTTCGGCGCATGCAGCGACACCGCGAGCGCCACCGGGCACTCGTCGCGCAGCCGGTCCATCCCGGGAATGACGCCAGCGGTCGAGACCGTGACGCGACGCCGCGACAGGCCGTAGGCGTTGTCATCGAGCATCAGCCGCAGCGCCGGGATCACGTTGTCGAGGTTGAGAAGCGGCTCGCCCATTCCCATCATGACCACATTGGAAATAATCCTCCCGGACGACACTTCGCGGTGCAGTTCCTTGTTGGCTAACCACAATTGGCCGACGATCTCCGCCGTCGAGAGGTTGCGGTTGAAGCCCTGCTTGCCGGTGGAGCAGAAGGCGCAGTCGAGCACGCAGCCCGCCTGGCTCGACACGCACAGGGTGCCGCGGCTCGCCTCCGGGATGAACACCGCCTCGACCGCGTTTGCCCCGTCTACCTTGAGCAGCCATTTGCGCGTGCCGTCGGCGGCGAGGGTGTCGCCGACGATTTGCGGCGCCTCGACGCAGGCCGTCGCGGCGAGCTTCTCGCGCAGCCCTCTGGCGAGGTCGCTCATGCGCGAGAACTCCGCCTCGCCCGACTGGTGGATCCAGCGCATCACCTGGCGGGCGCGGAACGGCTTTTCCCCCTGCTCCAGGAAAAAGCGCTGCAGCGCCTCCGCGTCGTAACCGAGCAGGTTCGCCTTCAACGCGAGAACACCTCGCAGGCGGGGAAGAAGTACGCCACCTCGGTGCGCGCCGTCTCCGGCGCGTCCGATCCATGCACCGCGTTCGCGTCGATCGAGTCGGCGAAGTCGGCGCGGATGGTGCCCTTCGCAGCCCTCTTCGGATCGGTGGCGCCCATCAGCTCGCGGTTCTTCGCGATCGCATCCTCGCCCTCGAGCACCTGCACCAGCACCGGCCCCGAGGTCATGAATTCCACCAGGTCGCGGAAGAACGGCCGCGAGCGATGCACCGCGTAGAACCCCTCTGCTTCGGCGCGCGAGAGGTGCATCATGCGCGCGGCGACGATGCGCAGTCCCGCGGCCTCGAAGCGCGCAAGAATCTGCCCGATGGCGTTCTTCCTCACTGCATCGGGCTTGATGATCGAAAGGGTGCGCTCGAACGCCATTCCACGGGTCTCCGACGAAACCTTGAAAAATTAACCCTGAATTATAAAACAAAGACTTACACCGAATCGAAGCGTCGCCACTCGGGCAGCACCCCGAGCCCCCGTGCGCCCGTCTGATAGGCGGCGTCGACGCCCAGCCCGGGCGCCCACACCAGGGCCTCGCCACTGAAGAGCAGCGGCAGGCGGTCGCGCCGCCACGGCGGCACGCCCGCCTCCTGGAAGAGATTCTTCAGCGTGCGCCGCGGCCGCCGCGGGTCGGGCTGCAGCCGCTCGCCGCCGGAGCGCAGCCGCACCTGCAGCGACGTGAGGCTCGCGTCGATGCCCTGGCCGCGCGCGCGACGAAAGCGCAGCTCGCCGCCGAGCGCCGGAATGGCGAGGCGCCGTTCTCCCTGCCAGCGCAGGGGCGCGAAGGCGGCCTGCGGCGCCGCGGGCTCGACGCAAAGCCTGCCGCGGTAGACGCGCAGGCGCTTGCCATCGTGCTCGACGAGCGTGCGCGCGCCGCGCGAGGTGAGCTGCTTGAGCATCTCGACGAGCTTCGCCTCGCTCGGCGACTTCAGGCCTTTCTCGCGCAGGTAGGTGCGCAGCAGCTCTTCCGCGCCGATCTCCTGCTTGGAGAAATGCCGCGCCGCCCGTGCGATGGACTTCTTCCACGCGGGAAAGCGCGAAGCGATGAGCGGCCCGAGCCGCCGGCGCACGAAGTTGCGCGTGAACCTGCCCTGCGCGTTGCTCTCGTCCTCGATCCACGCGAGGCGATGCATTTTCGCGTACACAAGGATTTCCTCCCGCGAAACCTCGAGGAGCGGCCGCGCCAGCGTCTTGTCGCCCAGGCGCGAGAGCGGCTGCATGCCGCGCGCGCCCGCCACGCCGGCGCCGCGCAGCAGGTTCATCAGCACCGTCTCGGCCTGGTCGTCGAGGTGGTGTGCCAGAAAGAACTGTTCTTCCTCGCTCTTCTTGAAAGCCGCGTGGCGCGCTACACGCGCCGCCGCCTCGGGCCCCTCGCCCGCCTTCGCCACCCGCACACGCCTGACGGTGAGCGGCACTTTCCACTGCCGGCACAGCTTGCGGCAGAACTGCGCCCACGCGTCGGCATTGGGGCTGAGGCCGTGGTGGACGTGAATGGCCTTGACGCCTCGATCCTTCAGAAGGTGAAGGAGGACGACGGAATCGACGCCGCCGGACAGCGCCACCGCGCAGCGCTTGCCACGCTGCGGGTGCACCTCGAGAAACCGCGCTACCGCCGCGGCGGGCGCCGCGCCGTTCGCGTTACGCTCAGCGCTCGTCCGCTTCCTTGAACTTGCCATAGGCCATCAGGCGCTCCAGCCGCTCCTCGACCAGCTCCTTCGGCTTCTTCTCCTGCAGCTGCTTCAGCGTTTCGGTGAGCGCCTTCTTCAGCGCCTGCGCGGTGGCCTGCGGATCGCGGTGCGCGCCGCCGACTGGCTCGGGGACGATGCGGTCGACCAGGCCGAGCGTTTTCAGGCGGGCCGCCGTGATGCCGAGCGCGTCGGCGGCCTCGGGCGCCTTCTCGGCGCTGCGCCAGAGGATGGAGGCGCAGCCCTCGGGTGAGATCACCGAGTAGGTGGCGTACTGCAGCATGATTACGACGTCGCCCACGGCGATGGCGAGCGCGCCCCCCGAGCCGCCTTCGCCGATGATGGTGGCGATGATCGGCACGCGCAGGCGCGCCATCTCGAACAGGTTCCTTCCGATCGCCTCGGACTGCCCGCGCTCCTCGGCGTCGATGCCGGGGTAGGCGCCCGGCGTATCGACGAAAGTGAAGATCGGCAGCGCGAACTTCTCCGCGAGCTTCATCAGCCGCAGCGCCTTGCGGTAGCCCTCGGGCTTGGGCATGCCGAAGTTGCGCAGGATCTTCTCCTTCGTATCGCGGCCCTTCTGGTGGCCGATGATCACGCAGGGCTCGCCGTTGAACCGCGCCATGCCGCAGACGATCGACGCGTCGTCGGAGAAGGTGCGGTCGCCGTGCAGCTCCTCGAAGTGCGTGAACAGCGCCTGCACGTAGTCGAGGGTATAGGGCCGCTGCGGGTGGCGCGCCACCTGCGCCACCTGCCACGGCGTGAGCTTGCCGTAGATGTCCTTGGTGAGGGTCTGGCTGCGCTTGGTGAGCCGTTGGATCTCGTCGGAGATGTCGGCAGCGGGATCGTCCTGCACGTAGCGCAGCTCTTCGATGCGCTGCTCCAACTCGGCGATCGGCTGCTCGAATTCGAGGAAAGTGGTCTTCACCGGCGCGCGATTCTAGCCGATCGCCATGATGCCGGCGGCCGTGGCCGACGTGCCGCCGCCATGAGGAAACGGCCGATGCACAGCGACTGGCGCTCGTCGGCCGGGAAGAACGTGAAGCGAGACACGATCTCGGCTATCGCGCCGCCCCTTCCTTTCCTGTGACCTCAGTATTCTACCGGCACCGGGTCGAGCGAGCGCCAGAGGTACCAGGTTGCCACCGAGCGCCACGGTCGCCAGGTCTCGCCCCGCCGCGCCATCGTGCGCAACGAGATCTTTCTGCCCTTGTAGTAGGAAAGGCAGATGCCCTTCTGCAGCCCCAGGTCGTCGAGCGGGAACACGTCGGGCCGCAGCAGGTTGAAGATGAGGAACATCTCGGCGGTCCAGCGGCCGATGCCGCGCACCTGCACCAGCTCGGCGATGATCGCCTCGTCGTCCATTTCCGGCCAGCGGTGCACGTGGATCGATCCGTCGGCGAAGTGCTGCGCGAGGTCGGCGATGTACTCGACCTTGCGGTCGGACAATCCGCAAGCGCGCAGCTGCGGCCTTGGTTTGGAAAGAATTCCTTGAGGAGAAACGTCACCGACGCAGGCCACCACCCGATCCCAGACACTCTGCGCCGCCTTCACGGAGATCTGCTGCCCGACGATGGCGCGCGCGAGCGTGAGAAAGGGCTCGCCGCGCCGCGCGAGGAACACCTTGGGACGCGAGCGGATGATGCCACCCATGACCGGATCGCGCCTGGACAGTGCGCGCTTCGCGCGATCCCAGTATTCAGGCTTCATTCAAGGGAAGACCGGTAAGAAGGTTCTGCGGCTTCATGCGCACGACCTCGTCCTCGCCGCAGGACAGCGCCAGGTAGACAGTGCGTCCCGCGATGTCGCTGCGCATCGCCGCCAGGTCGTCGAACTGCAGCGCGAATAGCGCGAGCACTCGGCGCATGCGTCCTGCCTCGATCTCGCCGCCCGCCCACAGCTCATTGAGGATCGCAGTCGACTCGGCATCGAGGCCCACGTGCCACGCCCAGTGGGCCTCGTCGATCCGCCGTATGGGTTTCACGGAAACCTTCAGATTCAGGAAGTGGGCAATCCAGGTCTCGATGTCGCGGCACAGGGCGTCGAGCGCCGCTCGGCCGTAGGTCAGGCTAATCACCGTGTCGTAGCGGGACTCGCGCTCCCAGTAGAGCGCCGCGTTGGCGCGGTCGAGCACGTCGAGGTCGACTTTCCCGAGCTCGCCTTGCGCCTCCACGATCAGCCGGCCGACGCTGCCGTAGCGGTTGCCCGCGGCGTGCATCCGCACCGTCTCGTCATCGGCGACGAGAACGTGGCCCTCCTGCAGCGTCGCTTTCTGCTCACGGAAGAACAGCTCCGCCGCGCGCAGGCGCAGCGGATCGTCGCAGTCGTCGAGGATGTTGCGCAGCACCACGTGCGCGAGCTGGTCGATGAACATCGGCGGCACGTCGACCGGCCCCTTGAACAAGGCCATGTAGCAGCCCTCGACGGTGCCGGCGGCGAGCAGCCGGCCGCGAAAACGCATCAGCACGCGGTAGTTGTCCCGCGCGTCGGGGTCCTCAACCGCTTGGAGGTCTGTCTCATCCAGCTTTCTTCTTGGGTTGTCCATCAGGGAGGAATGCAGAGCGAGCTCACCCTCTCCGGAGTCCTCGACGGGATGGATCTCGGGGCGCAGGTAGTAGGCGCGCAGGAAATCGTCCGTCACCCGCAGGCGTCCTGCGGCG
>JAQSVY010000325.1 GCA_029266935.1 Burkholderiales bacterium | reverse complement strand
TCAACAACGTCGTGATCGAGCGCACGACAGTCGTGAACGTGGACACGATCGTCTATCAGCACACGAAGCAGCCGCGCGCAGTCGTCGTCGTCCCCGACACGCAATTTGGCGCCGGTCGCGTCAAGGGCACGCGACTCCCGCCCGCGGGACCGCACGAGCTGAAGCAGATCGGCGACGCGCATCCGGCGCGCCCCGGACCGGCGAGCCTCGCGCCCCGCCAGGGCGACACGATCCGCGCGCAGGCGCCAGCGGCGTCTCGTCCGGTGATCGCAACCCGTCCGCCGCGCGAAGCGCCCTTGCCGTTCAAGCGCGAGCCGCCGCCGAAGCCGGCGATTGCCGCGCCCGCAGCGCGAATGGTCGCGCCACCCAAGCCTGCCGATGCGAGCGTCGCCTCGCCCCGGCCGTCGTTCGGCGCAAAGGGCGCCGAGCGTCCGCGTCCGTCGCAGCCGCCGCGCTACGAGGAGCTGAGGCGCACGCCGCCCGCCCCCGCACAGAAAGCGCCAGCCGTCACCGCGCAGCGCAAGGGCGAGGACGCCCGGGAGCCGCATGCGCTGCCAGGCAGGCCGGCCAACGTCCGCCGCTAAATCGCCGTATTCGCCGGCTGTTCTCGCCCTGCGCGAGCTGCATGATCAGCGCGACAGCCTGAATCGCTTCAGATCGCATGGCTCAGCGGATATAGGCTTCGGTGACGTAGCGCCGCATCATGCGATGGCTGCTGAAGTACGACGCGTTCTTGCAGATGGCCCCCTTCATCACTGCGATCCAGTCGCTGCGCGGCTGCCGGCGGTAAAGCGGCAGCACCACTTCCTCGAGCTTGTGATACAGCGCGATCGCGTCGTCGTCGTTCCTGGAGACCTCGGCGTCCCCGACCGCCCATCCGGTGACGCCCTCGATGCAGCCCTCGATCCACCAGCCGTCGAGCACGCTCAGCGACGGCACGCCGTTGAACGCCGCCTTCATGCCGCTCGTGCCGCTCGCCTCGAGCGGCCGCAGCGGCGTGTTCAGCCACACGTCTGCGCCCGCCACGATGGTGCGGGCGAGCGCCATGTCGTAGTTCTGCAGATAGGCGATCGCAATGCTGCCGTCCAGGTCGCGCATGCGCGCGTGCAGCGCTTCGATCAGCCGCTTTCCGGCCTCGTCGCACGGATGCGCCTTGCCCGCGAGCACGATCTGTAATGGCAACCGAGCCGCGATCGCCTTGAGCCTCTGCAGGTCGGAGAACAGCAGGTCCGGACGCTTGTAGCCGGTCATGCGCCGGGCGAAGCCGAGGATCGGCACGTCGGGACGCAGCGAAACGCCGGTTCTGTCTTTCACCAGCGCGATGAGCTTGTTCTTCGCTTCTACGTGAGCTGCCCAGACCGCATCGTCGGGCACGCGGTCGGCCCGCGCCAGCAGCTCGGGCTCGTGACACCATCCCGGCAAGTACTTGTCGTAGAGCGCGACGAAGCCAGGGCTCGTCCAGGCGAGCGAATGCACGCCGTTCGTGATGGCGCGCACACGGTAGCCGGGAAACAATCGACGCGATGTCTCCGCGTGGCGCCGGGCTACGCCGTTGACGTAATCGCTGAGGCTGAGCGCAAGGCGCGTCATGTTCAGCCGGTCCTGTCCCGCGAAAGCCTTCAGGATGGACACGTCGAAGTAGCCGTCGAGCATCCCCGCGACCAGGCCGTAGGAGAACTTGTCGTGGCCCGCCTCGACCGGCGTATGGGTGGTGAAGTTGCAGGCCTCGCGCACGCGGGGCACGTCGTACTGCGGCTCGCCGGGAGCCACGGCATCCGCCGGATAGGCATTGCGGCGCAGCAGCTCGAGCGTGAGCAGCGCCGAATGCCCCTCGTTCATGTGGTAGTGGCTCACTTCGAAGCCCAAGGCCTGCAGCATGCGCACGCCGCCGATGCCGAGCACGATTTCCTGCTTCAACCGGTAGGCGTCGTCACCGCCGTAGAGATGGTGCGTGATCTCGCGATCGGGGGCGCTGTTCTCTTCCAGGTCCGTGTCGAGCAGGATCACCGGCTGGCGGCCGCCCGGGTGCGCTTCGAGCACGTACAGCCAGCCGCCGACCCAGATGCGCCGGCCCTCGCACGGCACAGTGATCTTGGCCTCTAGCGGCGTCGCAAAGCGCTCGGGTTGCCAGGGGTCGGGGTGCTCCACCTGCCGTCCCTGCGCGTCGATCGCCTGGCGGAAATAGCCGCGGCGGCTCACCAGGCTCACCGCCACCATCGGCAGCTCCAAATCGGCCGCAGTGCGCATGGTGTCGCCGGCGAGCACGCCCAGGCCGCCGCTGTAGCTGGGAATCTCGGCGCGCAAGGCGATCTCCATCGAGAAGTAGGCGATGCGCGGCGCCGGCAGGAAGTCCTCGAGCATGCAGTCGATTCTCCGTCCCCGGCACGGCGCCGGGTGTTGATCACCGTCAATCCTCCAGCAGCTTGACCAGGGCGAGCAGCGTGCGGTTGACCGGAGTGCGGACGCCGAGCGCCTCGCCCTTGCGCACCACGACCCCGTTGAGATGGTCGATCTCGGTTTTCCTGCCGCGCGCCAGGTCCTGCGCGGTCGAGGAAAGCT
>JAQSVY010000324.1 GCA_029266935.1 Burkholderiales bacterium | reverse complement strand
TAGCCCTTGCGCTCGGTGCTCGTGCGCAGTTCCTCGAGCGCGGCGAGGTTCACCGCGCCCAGCTCGCTGATCGCCTGGGTCAGTCGGGTGAGCTCGCCTTGCAGGCTCGAGGGGCGCGGCGCGCGCTCGGCCTCTGCGGCGAGCCGGATCCCCTCCGCGCCGGCTTCGCGCAGCTGCGTGTCGAACTGCTCGAAGCTGATCTGCGCCGCCTGCTCCTTGAGGCGCAGCTCCCCCACCCGCTCGCGCAGCGGGGCGACGCGCGCCTCGACCTGCAGCATGGTCTCCTCGATCTCGCGCAGCCCGCCGGCGGCGGCCTCGACGCCGTTGCGCGCCTCGGCCAGCGCCTTCTCGCAGGCAAGGCGCTGCTCGACCGCGGCGTCGAGCGCCTGGCGCACGACGGGAATCGGGTCGTCGGCGAGCTCCGTGGTAAGGGCGGCGACTTCCTGGTCGGCGCGCTCGATCTGCTGGTCGATGACGCGCACCGAATGGTCGATCTCGGCGATCTTGGAGGCGCACTCGCGCTCGCCGAAGAGCGCGTCCTGCGCCTCGCGGTCGGCCTGCTGCGCGGCGCGCCGCTGCCCGGCCAGCGCTCCTTCGGCCGCGCTGTGCTCCGTTCTCGCGGCCTCGAGCGACTTGCCTGCGGCTTCGATCTCGACCTCGATGCGCGCCGCCGCGGCGGTCGAATCGGCTAGCGCCTGGCCGCCGCGCCCGGCGTCCTGCGCCACTTCCTCGAGCTCAGAGCGCACCTGCGCGCTGCGCTCCTGAAAGCGCTCCTGTGCCTGCGAGACCTTCAGATGCTCGATCTGGGCGTCGTGGCGGGCCTTCTGGCGGCTGCCAACCTCGTCACGCGCCTGCTCCAGCTCGGCGGCGCGCTCGGCGGCGGCGTCCTGGGCACGGGCATGCCTGTCGCGCGCCTCTGACAGGCTCCTCGCAAGCTGTGCGCAGCGCGCTTCCGTCGTCTCGATCTCGGCCTGGCGAGCGAGCAGGCCAGCGTCGGCCTGGTCGGGCGCGTGGAAACCGATGGTATGGCGCGTGTACTGGTGGCCTTCGCGATCGACCAGCAGCGCACCGGCGGGCAGCGCTTCGCGCGTCGCCGGGTCGGGACGCGCCTCGACCACGTAGACTCCGGCAAGCCAGTCGGCGAGCGCGCCGGAGACGCGCGCATCGATGACGTGCACCTTGGCGGCGAGCGGCTCGAGGCCGGCGACACCGGGCGCCGCGAACGACTCGGCCCGATCGAAGAGGCTCGCCCGCGTCGGCGGCCGATCGGCGAGCAGCTCGCTGACGCGGCCGGCATCGGCCAGCTCGAGCGCATGCAGACGCTCGCGGAGTGCTGACTCCACCGCGGTCTCCCAGCCTGCGTCGATGCGCAGCTTCTGGAACAGGCGAGGCGCGGAGCCCAATCCGTGGCGCTCGAGCCATTCGCGCAGCGGCACGTTTTCGTCGGCGGCGGCCTGGATCTGCCTCAGGGTCGTGAGCTGCGCCTCGGCGGCGGCATGCTCGCGCTCGGCTTCCCCCAGCGCCGCGGCCGCCGCCGCGCTACGCTCGTCGAGCTCGGCGCACGCCGCCTGCAGGCTCTCCACCGCCTCTTGCGCGTCGCGCACGGACTGTTCGAGCTCGGCACCGCTCGCTTCCAGAGCCTGCATCCCGGCGGCGTCGGGCTCCACCAGCGTCTGCAGCTCGGTCTCGAGCCGCTCGCGCCGCTGTCCGAGCGCCTGCGCGGCGCGCTCGAGATGGGCGCGGTTCGCCTGCTCGAGCTGCAGCCGGCTCTGCGCCTGCTGCAGCTGGCTGCGCGCCTCGGCAAGCCGCTCCTGGGCGGTGCGGAACGCCTCCTCGGCCTGCGGCAGCCGGCGATTCTCGCTTTCCAGCCCGCGCCTCGCTTCGGCGAGGCGCTCCCTCGCCGTCCCGGCCCGCGCCGCCCACATGTGCAGCGCCTGCGTGAGCTGCGAGCGTTGCTCGCGCCACGCCGCGAGCTGGGTGCGCCGCTCGGTATGCTGGCTCTCGAGCCGGCTGCGCGTCTCCTCGACGTGGCGCAGCTCCGACTCCTGGCTCGCAACGCTAGCGTTCGCCGCATAGAGCGCGCCTTGCGCGGCGTTGAGCGCGTCGCCTGCCTGATAATGCGCACCGCGCGCCACTTCGAGGCGGGACTCGAGGCTGCGCAGCTCCGCGTTCTCCGCCTCCAAGGTGTTGGTGGCGCGGCCGATCTCCTGCGTGTGTCGGTCGCGCTCTGCAGCGGCATCGCGCCGGCGCAGGAACCACAGCAGCTGCTGCTTGAGCTGCAGGTCGGCCTGATACTCCTGGTAACGCGTCGCGACCTTCGCCTGCGCCTCGAGCTTCTCCAGCTGCGTTGCCAGCTCGAGACGGATGTCGTTGATGCGCGAGAGATTCTCGCGGGTGTCCACTAGCCGCGTTTCCGTTTCCCGGCGCCGCTCCTTGTACTTGGAGATGCCGGCGGCTTCTTCGAGGAACACGCGCAGCTCGTCGGGCTTGGCCTCGATGACGCGCGAGATCATGCCCTGCTCGATGATGGCGTAGGCGCGCGGGCCGAGCCCGGTGCCG